>CAIKVZ010000170.1 GCA_903830985.1 uncultured beta proteobacterium | reverse complement strand
TGCGAGTCCGCTTGTGCACGAGTTCAAATCCGGTGGTGGCGAGGCTCATTTGTTTCATCAATGCTTAACGTTTTAGCGGTCAATTCGATGACACACTTATGCAGAGTTTCCCTAAAGGGCAAAAACAACCGCAACAGTGAAGTATTCGCATGATGTAGGTCAACAACCGACGATGTTGCCAACGCAGTGCAGCATTCAGTGGGGGCGAGTGTGCCGGTACCATAAGGAGACTCTATGCCCCGGGGGGGTCACGCCCTGTGTCCATCAGGGGGCATGGGTGGGGGGGTAGCCTCACACATGAACAATCAAGGAGGTCAGCTTTGAAGACTGAGGTCAAGGACGACGAAGGTACTGTCATCGCTGTCATCCACCAGCGCAAGGACGGCAATGTGGAGATCACCATCGGCGCTGGGGCATGGCAGGTGACCACTGTGTCGCCCAGAGCCGCGCTGGAGATCGCTGCAGCACTCACACGCGAGTTGCCGGTCTGACCTGCTTCATCATGTTGGCTGGGTCATGTGCTGGCAGCGGGGCGTTGATGCCGCGCAGGCCACCCAGCATTGGCACAGCAGGGGCTGGGGGCGTGTTTTAGCCACGCAATCCCATCGCCAAGGGGTAGGTGGCCCGGCGCTGCTTTTAGCCTCAAACAGCCCATACGGATAACCTCGACTGCTTTTGACCTGTCCTCTCCTCTGAAGACTGGTGCCATATTTGGACATACTGATAACAGTTGATTGGCGTATGTCTTTGTGCCATCATCGCGCCCCATCCAAACCGGAGCAGCGCCATGACAGAGAAGTCCACCAAGCCACTCAAAGCCGCCCTGTACGCAAGGGTCTCCACCGGCTCACAATCGACTGAGAACCAGCTGCGTGAGCTTAGGGAGGCCGCAGAGCGCCTTGGCTGGGTGGTGGTGGCTGAGTATGTCGATCACGGCATCAGTGGCGCCAAGGGCCGCAAGGATCGCCCCCCAGCTGGACGCAATGCTCAAGGGCGTGTCCCGCAAGGAGTTCGACGTGGTGGCGTCTTGGTCAGTGGACAGGCTGGGAAGATCACTGCTTGATCTGATCACCATGCTCCAAGAGTTTCATTCAACCGGCGTCGATCTCTACCTGCACAAGCAGGGCATCAACACGACCACGCCAGCAGGCAAGGCGCTGTTCGGCATGCTGGGCGTCTTTGCTGAGTTTGAGCGGGAGATGATCCGTGACCGGGTGATGGCTGGGCTGGCTGTGGTCAAGGAGACTGGCAAGAACAAGCACGGCGAGGTGGTCACACTGGGCAGGCCCAAGGCCTCAGCGAAGGTGGAAGCTCAGATCATGGAACTCCGCTCACAGGGCATGGGCAAGCTGAAAATCGCCCGGACTGTTGGCTGCGGGGTGTCGGTGGTGCAGCGACTGGTGGCTTGATCCATCTATTCCTGTGTACCTTAGATGCGGCTGGCGCGTCCACGCTACCCACACCCACAAGGGCGTAGGCAAAGATGAGTCTGATGCGGAAGGACCGGCAGTTGGAAGGTCAGTTTCTGTAGCAGGTGGCTGTAACAGGTAAGCCCAAAAAGCAGCAACTTCAGGCCGGGTCATGCTGCCCCAAAAAGATGGGGAAACCGCACATCAATTTGCTATCATTCAACCGTGATACTCAGAGGTATCGGCAGGTAAATCAGGACGAAGATGGTGGAGCGGCCAACCGGGTCAGGTGGGGAACCAAGCAGCCCTAACTGCAAAGCCAGTGCCGGGGTCAAGGCTCGTCAACTTCTTTTAAAAATCTGTTTAATGACCGGCAACCACCTCGGTGGCCCGGCTCTTTAGCGGCTTTTGCAGCATCACGCGATCGATCTTGGGAACATCGCACGACGATTGCCAGCATGGCCTTCACACAGTCAATGCGGGCCTCCTCTCCAACCGTCGGTGAAATCTCCCGGCTCCATCGCACCGATCTGCGTTCTGTCGCAAACGAGGTGAAGACCCAAGCGGCCGCACCTACATTCTCCCCATCAGGCCGTTGTGGTCGATCATCAGGAGAACATCATGTCCAGCACCACCAAAATTCGCACCGCCAGTCTCATAGCCGCCGTGCTGATGACCATCGTCATCAACGGGTCGATGCTTTGGGGCTTTGACAGCATGGCGCAGGGAGCCGTCGTCCACGCCGTGGCAGCCTGACGTGTTCAAGTTCTTGCTCTGGCTGATCCTGTTCATTCTGTGCTGGCCGTTGGCGCTGGCCGCCCTGCTGCTCTGGCCGCTGGTCTGGCTGATCTCGCTGCCACTGACGCTGATCGGCATCAGCATCGGCGCCGTGCTGGCCCTGATCAAGGCCGTCCTGTTTTTGCCCGCTCGCCTGCTGGGCTACAAAGGCTGACCCGGTATTTTCCCGGCTTCAGTGCGTGACAAACTCGAAGCTCACCTCTTCGCTTTCGATCATGTCCAGGATGTCATTCAGGGCATCCTCGTCTTCGGTGCTGCTCCAGGTTTCCTCCGGGTCGCTGGCAAACATCGGTTCGATGGCGAGGTCCAGAAACTGACCGTCGGGCAACTTCACCACATGCCCGCCTTCCGAGGTTTCAATCAACTCCCAGTCGTCCGGCACGGACATTTCCAGTTTGATGGTGATGTTGAGCTTCTTCATTTTGACTTCCTTCGGTTGAGACAAAGGCGAGCTTACGCCTCAATGCGCAGCCGCGTCTTGCCCCGCCCGCAACCGGCTGCGATGCCGTCGGAAATGCAGGATCGCCAGGCACAGTGACGCGACTTGCAGCATCGAGCAAAAATAGAACGGCGCGCCCATGCGCCAGTCGCCGCGCGGCAGGTGCGACACCATCGCGAGCAAGGGGGCACCCAACATCGGCGCCAGCACCGCCATGAAGCTGTTCAGCGCACTCACCGCGCCCATGGTCTGTCCCTGGCTGCGCGCGTCAGCAGCGCTGGAAATCAGGCTCTGCACCGAGGCCGTGACCGTGACGCCAAAGATGTTCACGACGATCACCGCAATCATCATCCAGCCCTCGGTCGCCGCGCCCCACAGGGCGTAGGCCAGCGCCGACGAGATCAAGCCGAGGATGGCCAGGCGCTGAGGCGCGAAGCGCTTGAGCAGGTGACCGAGCAAAAAGCCCTGCACCGCCACGGAAACCAGCCCCACCACCGCCAGCGAGCCGCCATTTTCCAGCGGGCCCCAGCCGAATTTGAAGGTCGTGTACAGCACCCAACTGGTGTACAGCACGAACTGCGCCAGTCCGCTGAAGGCCACCACCCCCACCAGGGGCCCGACTCCTTTGAGTTGCGACAGCGCGCGCAGCGATGCCACGGGATTGGCCAGGCGCCAGTCGAAGGGCTTGCGCCGCGCCGCGGGCAGGGACTCGGGCAGGACGAAATAGCCGTACAAGAGGTTTACCAGGGTCAGAATGCCGGCGACAAAAAACGGCAGCTGCAGGTTCACCGCGCCCAGCAGTCCGCCCATGACCGGACCGACAATGAAGCCCAGTCCCATCATCGCGCCGAGCAGGCCAAAGCGCTTGGCCAGCTGCGGCGGCGGCGTGATGTCGGCCACATAAGCGTTGGCGATGGCCGCATTCGCCTGCATGGCACCGCCCACCACGCGCACCGCGATCAGCACCCACAGGGCAGACGCAAAGGCGGTGCCGAAAAAGCTCAGCCCCAGGCCGAAGAAGCCAAGCAGCAGCACCGGCCTGCGCCCAAAGTGATCGGACAGGCCACCCAGCACTGGCGACGCCAGAAAGTTGGACATGCCAAAAGCGAAGGACACGATGCCGTACCAATAGGCCTGATCGGCGGGCGAAGTGGAAAAGCTGCCGACCAGCGCTGGCAGGACGGGGATGATCAGTCCGATGGCAACCATGTCGATCAGCACGGTCAACATGATGAAAGGCATCGCTGCCTGGCGCGAGCGCAGGGTTTCACGCATGCTGCGTCTCCTGCTCAGCCAGGGGTTCAAACGCTGCGATGCTGATCTCCCGCAGGTGCGAACAGACATCTTCTGGCCAGGGTGCCATCAGCACCTCAAAGCGCGCGCGATCGGCGGCAAACAAGGCCCGCGCCGCTTCTTCAAAACCGTCCAGATTGCCTGCCATGGCCGACATGAAGCGGTAGCTCGCCGTTTGCGCCTGGCGCACCCGGTCGCTGGACAAGCCCGCCTTCTTGGCCTGCTCCACCAGCTTGCGCAAAGCCACTGAAGCGCCGCCTGGCTGGCTGCTCAACCATTCCCAATGGCGCGGCAGCAAGGTCACTTCGCGCGCCACCACGCCCAGTCGGGGACGGCCAGGCCCCGTGGGCGCGGGCCGCTCGGCCGCCACTGGTTCGGCCGGCGCAGCTGCGACCGGCGCGGACTCGCCAAGCCGATGCAATACCTGCTCGACGCTGCCGCGCAAGTCGAAATCAACCAGCTCGCTGGTGGCTACTTTAAACACCAAGATGCGGGCCAGCGGGTGCGCGTCGCTGGTCCGTTTGACTTGGCGTACGACCTTGTGCAACGCGCCCGCGGCGAGGCGCTGGCTGCCGTCAAAGGCAATATAGGATGGGCTGGATTCGTCCATGAGGGGCTGGCGCTGAAGTGATTGATGATCAAATTATACCCGGGTATATTTAAATTACCCGGATCAAATACCCGCACACTCGCCAACCGGGGCGCAGAAAAGGCCGCCATGCGCCGTGCTTCTTCGACTTTGGCCGCGCCCGACAGGCGCGATACTGCAGCTTTGCCCCGCCATTTGCACCCACCATGAAATCCAGTCACCTCTCAAGCCATTGGCGCACACCGTTGCTGGCGGCCCTGGTCATGCTGGGTCTGACGGCCTGTGCATCGGTCAACGAAAGCCTGGGTGATCTGCTGCTGTCGTCCAACGCCGACGCCGTCGGCGTTCTGGACGGTCGCATTCTGCGAGGCAAAGCCAACTTCACCGGCGAGCGCGAAGCGACGTTTCACCTGCAAAGCAGCGACTTGCCCAAGCTGAGCTGCTTTGGGCCACTGAGTTACACCGCCACCACCACCGGTTTGATCAATTTCTCGTGCAGCGATGGACGGTCGATCCTGGTTGAGGTGCACACCCTGAGCCAACTCACAGGCACAGGCCGCAGTCGGCCGGGTGCCGGCGCGCTGGCACTGACCTATGGTCTGACCATGGAAAAGGCCGCCGCCTACATGGGTGTCGCGCCAGAGAGCCTGACCCCCCCGCGAAAAATCACTTCGATGAGCAACGAGGAACGCTAGCTTCCCTTGGCCCCGAGGAAGCGGGCGACGCCCTGGCCGGCAGCAAAACCGCTGGCCATGGAAGCGGTCAGCAGATAGCCCCCGGTAGGCGCATCCCAATCCAGCATTTCGCCCGCGCAAAACACGCCGGGCAATTGCTCCAGCATGAGTTGCTGGTTCAGCACCTCGAACAGCACGCCACCTGCGCTGCTGATGGCCTCGTCCAGCGGGCGCGCCGCCACCACGCGGATCGGCAGGGCCTTGAGCGCCGCCGCCAGTGCCGAAGCTGACAGCATCTGCTCCTTGCTCAGCACTTCGTACAACACGGCCGACTTGATGCCTTCCAGCCCGAGGCGGCTTTTCAGGTGACTGGCCAGCGAGCGCGAGCCGCGACCATGGCTGACCTCGGCCAGCACTTTTTCCGCTGACCAGTCGGGCAGCAAATCGAGGTAAAAGGTGGCGCTGCCGGCGCGTGCCACTTCGTCGCGCAGCAAGGCCGACGCCGCGTACACCAGACTGCCTTCAACCCCGGTTTGCGTGGCGACAAATTCGCCCTTGCGTTCGAATGTTTCGCCGAACGACGAGGTGAAAGAAATGGCCACCGATTTGAAGGGCTGACCAGCATGACGCGTGGCAAACAACTCGGTCCAGCCCTTGCGCTGATCCGTGCCGACGTCGAAGCCGCAGTTCGACGGCTGCAGTGGCGCCACCGCGACGCCGCGCGCCTGCAACAGTGGCACCCAGGCCCCGTCCGACCCCAGGCGCGACCAACTCCCACCACCCAGCGCCAGTACAACCGCGTCGGCTCGCACGACGCGCGGGCCTTGTGCCGCGTCAAAGGCCAAGGCCCCGGCCGCATCCCAACCGGTCCAGCGGTGCCGCATATGAAACTGCACGCCACTGGCGCGCAGCCGGTGCAGCCAGGCACGCAACAGTGGCGCTGCCTTCATGTCCCTGGGGAAAACCCGCCCGGAAGAACCGACAAAGGTCTCCACCCCCAGGCCCAGCGCCCAACCGCGCAACTGCCCGCTGCCAAAGCTGCGCAGCAAGGACTCGATCTGCGCGCGCCGCGCGCCATAGCGACCGGCAAAGGCGTCCGGACCTTCAGAATGGGTCAGATTCAATCCGCCCTTGCCGGCCAGCAAAAACTTCCGTCCGACCGATGGCATGGCGTCAAACACATGCACCTCGATTCCCGACCCCGACAAAACTTCGGCGGCCATCAAACCCGCGGGGCCGCCCCCGATCACCACTGCTGTTTTCATTTTTTCAATCTGTGACGTAAGCGCTGATTGTCCCAGACCGGGAGGAAGCCATGCTTTGTCGCTATCGGCGACATAGCCTGTCTGTGCCCGGGCGCACGGTGGCGGCTATGCGCTGTATGTCACAATCCAAAGTCTCACCCGGCACAGCCACTTTTTTAGGAACCATCATGGCCAGCGACCTGATCACACATACCTCCGATGCAACGTTTGAAGCCGATGTGCTCAAAGCTGACAAACCCGTCCTGGTGGACTATTGGGCTGAATGGTGCGGCCCCTGCAAGGGCATTGCGCCGCTGCTCGATGAACTCGCAGTGACCTATGAAGGCAAGTTGCAGATCACCAAGATGAACGTCGACGACAACCGCGACATCCCGGCCAAGTTCGGCATTCGGGGCATCCCTACGCTGATGGTGTTCAAGGGTGGTGAACTGGCCGCAACCCAGGTCGGCGCCATGAGCAAGGCGCAAATGGCCGCATTCATCGACGAACACCTGGGCTGATTCGCGCGTCAATGTCGGGTGCAATGCCCCCGACTGGCGCACGCCAACCGGCCGTGTCAAGCCGGGCCTGGGTGGCAGTAATTTCTCATTTCATTTCCTGTCATAATTCGCGCAGTTCACCGCCATGCCCCAAGGGGCGACGGTTCGAGTTCCCGGCAGTCGAGGCACCAAGCGCCCGACCCCTACCCTCCCCCCGCTTTTGCATCATTCCCTCTCTCGGGTTCCATTCCTCACTCCCACCACGGGTTTAATTCCATGCATTTAAACGAACTCAAGGCACTGCACGT
>CAIKVZ010000169.1 GCA_903830985.1 uncultured beta proteobacterium | reverse complement strand
GCCACGCAGGCCGGATTCAGGCAGTGCTCGCACAGGCGCGGCAGGTACATCATGAAGGTGTTTTCGAACTGGCCGTAGATGTCCTTCTGGATATCGTCGAAATTCTTGTCCTTGCTGCGCTTGGAGAACTCGCCGCCCAGGATTTCCTCCCAGTTCGGGCCCCAGACGATCTTCTCCATGCGCTTGCCGGTGATCAGGCTGCGCGGGCGCGCGGTCGGTGGCGCCTTCATCTCGGGCGCCGACTGCAGGTGGTCGTAGTCGAAGGTGTAGGGCTCGTAGTAGTCGTCGATTTCCGGCAGGTTTGGATTGGCGAAGATGCGCATCAGCAACTTCCACTTGGCGCCCTGACGCGGCTCGATCTTGCCGTTGGCCAGTCGCTGCCAGCCGCCATTCCATTTGTCCTGGTTCTCCCACTCCTTGGGGTAGCCGATGCCGGGCTTGGTTTCCACGTTGTTGAACCAGGCGTACTCCATGCCGGGGCGGCTGGTCCAGACGTTCTTGCAGGTGACTGAGCAGGTGTGGCAACCGATGCATTTGTCCAGGTTCAGCACCATGCCGATTTGTGCGCGAATTTTCATTTTTGGTTTCCTTAGACGTGGGACGCCGTGGACTCGGTGGACGCTTCGTCGTCAAGCCAGTCCACGCGGCTCATCTTGCGCACCACAACGAACTCGTCGCGGTTCGTGCCAATGGTTCCGTAGTAGTTGAAGCCGTAGCTGAACTGGGCGTAGCCGCCGATCATGTGGGTCGGCTTGAGCACGATGCGCGTCACCGAGTTGTGGATGCCGCCGCGGGTGCCGGTGATCTGCGAACCCGGGGTGTTGATGATCTTCTCCTGCGAGTGGTACATCATCACCATGCCCGGATTGACGCGCTGGCTCACCACGGCGCGCGCCGCAATGGCGCCGTTGATGTTGAACAGTTCAACCCAGTCGTTGTCCTCGATGCCGGCGCGCTTGGCGTCGTCTTCGCTGAGCCAGATCACGGTGCCGCCGCGGTTCAGCGTGAGCATCATCAGGTTGTCGCTGTAGGTCGAGTGGATGCCCCACTTCTGGTGCGGCGTGATGAAGTTCAGCGCAATTTCCGTGTTGCCGTTGGGCTTGATGTTCTGGATGCCGGCGGTGGTCTTCAGGTCCACCGGCGGACGATAGCTGGAGAAACCCTCGCCAAAAGCCGTCATCCACGGGTGGTCCATGTAGAACTGCTGACGCCCGGTGAGGGTGCGCCATGGGATCATCTCGTGCACGTTGGTGTAGCCGGCGTTGTACGACACGGTCTCGCTTTCGATGCCGCTCCAGGTGGGCGACGAAATGATCTTGCGCGGCTGCGCCTGGATGTCGCGAAAGCGGATCTTCTCGTCTTCACGGTGGATCGCCAGGTGCGTGTGGTCACGCCCGGTCTGCTTGCTCAAGGCCTGCCAGGCCTTGACCGCCACGTGGCCGTTGGTTTCGGGCGCGAGTTGCAGCACCACCTCGCAGGCGTCGATGTCGGTGTTGATGCTGGGCATGCCGCAGCTCACGCCGGGCTCCTGCACCAGGCCGTTGAGTTCGCCGAGCTGCTTGACCTCGGTCTGCGTGTTCCAGTTGATGCCCTTGCCGCCGTTGCCGGCCTTGTTCAGGAGCGGGCCCAGGGCCGTGAAGCGCTTGTAGACGTTGGGGTAGTCGCGTTCCACCACCACCATGTTGGGGCCGGTCTTGCCGGGGATGAGTTCGATCTCGCCGCGCTTCCAGTCCTGCACGCCAAAGGGCTGTGCCAGTTCGGCCGGAGAGTCGTGCATCAGCGGCGACAGCACCAGCTCGCGCTCCACGCCCAGATGTCCCACGCAGACCTCGCTGAACTTCTTGGCAAAGCCCTTGTAGATGTCCCAGTCGCTGCGCGCCTGCCAGGCCGGGTCCACCGCCGTGCTCAAGGGGTGGATGAAGGGGTGCATGTCGCTGGTGTTGAGGTCGTTCTTCTCGTACCAGGTGGCAGTGGGCAGGACGATGTCGGAATACAGACAGGTCGTGCTCATGCGGAAGTCCAGCGTGACCAGCAGATCGAGCTTGCCTTCGGGCGCCTTGTCGTGCCACACGACCTCTTCAGGCTTGGCTTCTTCCGCGCCCAAATCTTTGCCCTGCACGCCGTTGCTCGTGCCCAGCAGGTGCTTCAAGAAATACTCGTGGCCCTTGCCGCTGGAGCCCAGGATGTTGGAGCGCCAGACGAACATGTTGCGCGGCCAGTTGGCCGTATGGTCCGGGTCTTCGCAGCTCATCTTGAGCGAGCCGTCCTTGAGCGACTTGACGGCGTAGTCCTTGGGGTCCATGCCGGCGCTCTTGGCGTCGCGCACCACCTGCAGCGGATTGGTCTGCAGCTGCGGCGCCGAAGGCAGCCAGCCCATGCGCTCGGCGCGCACGTTGTAGTCGATCATGCTGCCGCCGAATTTGGACTTGTCGGCCAGCGGTGACAGCACCTCTTCCACGCCCAGCTTTTCGTAGCGCCACTGGTCGGTGTGGGCGTAGAAGAAGCTGGTGGAATTCATCTGCCGGGGCGGACGGATCCAGTCCAGCGCGAAGGCCAGCGCGGTCCAGCCGGTCTGCGGGCGCAACTTTTCCTGGCCCACGTAATGCGCCCAGCCGCCGCCCGATTGGCCGATGCAGCCGCACATCATCAGCATGTTGATGACGCCGCGGTAGTTCATGTCGGCGTGGTACCAGTGGTTCATGGCCGCGCCGATGATGACCATGGACTTGCCATGGGTCTTGTCGGCGTTCTCGGCAAACTGGCGCGCCACGGTGATCAGCTGTTCGCGCGGCGTGCCGGTGATGCGCTCCTGCCAGGCCGGGGTGTAGGGTGTGTCGTCGTTGAAGTCCTTGGCAGCGAGCTCGCCGGGGAGGCCGCGCGCCACGCCGTAGTTGGCCACCTGCAGGTCGAACACCGTGGCCACCAGCGCCTCGCGCTTGTCGCCTTCCTTGCCCAGGGCGATGCGCTGAACCGGGACGGTGCGCACCAGCACGTTGTTCGCGCCCGCGCCCGTGGCGTTGTTCGGGAAGCTCTCGTGCACGATGCCGCCGAAATAGGGGAAGCCCACCTTGGCGGTCTCGCTGCTGGCGTTTTCGCCCTCCATCACGGTGAGCTTGAGCTTGACGTCCTGGCCGTGGCGCGCTTCCTTGGCTTCCAGGTTCCACTGGCCCTCATCCGCGCGGCCGTCCGGTCCCCAGCGAAAGCCGATGGCGCCATTGGGCAGCACCACCTTGCCGGAGACGTCGAAGGCCACGGTCTTCCACTCGGGGTTGTTCGCCGCGCCGAGCTTGCCGTTGAAGTCGGAGGCGCGCACATAGCGGTCCGGCACCATCACCGTTTCGCCGCCGGGCAGCGTGTGTTCCTTGAGCATCACCAGCATCGGCATGTCGGTGTAGCGGCGCACGTAGTCGTCGAAGTAGACGCTTCTCTGTCCGTTGTCGGGGAAGTAGAACTCCTTCAGGATCACATGGCCCATGGCCATGGCGACG
>CAIKVZ010000168.1 GCA_903830985.1 uncultured beta proteobacterium | reverse complement strand
GCAGGGCTTTTGGACTTGGTCGTTTCGACCTCGCGCCCCTGACGCACTAGCTGATTAATGGTTGGCATGAATAAAACGTCCCTCAACGTTTGAAAACTAAACGAAAACGTGAAATCCTCTCGGAAATTCCGAAAAGCCTTCGAGTATAGCGGCTTTCTATTTGATCCACAAGCGAACGGCGTCCCAAGCGCGCCCGAGGAAGCCCGCCTGCTCAACGGCTTCCAGCGCCACCAGGGGCACGTCCACCAACGGTTGTCCGTTCAGGCTGACCTTCAGCACCGCAACCGTCTGGCCTTTGGTGAAGGGCGCCACCAGTGGGTCCTGACGCGCGATCTGGGTCTTGATCTTGTCGGCGCTGCCTTTGGGCACCGTCACCACGATGGGCGTGGCACGCCCCAACTTGAGTATGTTTTCCTTGCCCTTCCAGACGCTGGGCGTCGCCACCGGCGCGCTGGCGTCGAACAATTTGATGGCGTCAAACGCCGTGTAGCCCCAGTTCAGCAGTTTTTGCGACTCGTTGGCGCGGGCACTTTCGCTGGCCGCGCCGAGCACCACCGAGATCAGACGGCGTGGCCCCGCAGGTCCACCGGCGGGCGCCAGATTGGCAAAATCGCGTTTCGCCGTGGCGATCAGGCAATAGCCGGCAGCGTCCGTGTGGCCGGTCTTGAGCCCATCCACCGTTGGGTCGCGAAACAGCAGCAGATTGCGGTTGCTGTCGTTCGCGGCGGGCGTGCCGGGGTAGCGGTATTTTTTGATCCCGTAATAGGCAAAACCATCCGGAAAATCGCTGATCAGGCGGGTCGCCAACTGGCTCAGGTCGCGCGCGGTGGTGGTGTGACCCGTTTCCGTGAGGCCCTCGGGGTTCTTGTAGGTCGTGGCCTTCATGCCCAGGGCTTTGGCCTGCTCGTTCATGAGTTGCACAAAATGCTCGACGGTTCCGCCCACGGCTTCGGCCAGCGCCACGGTGGCGTCGTTGCCGGACTGCACGATCATTCCCTTGAGCAAATCTTCCACCGGCACCTGCATTTTTGGATCGATGAACATGCGCGACCCCGGCATCTTCCAGGCGCGCTCACTCACACCAAAGGTCTGCTTCAGATCGATCTTTTTTGCCTTCAGTGCGTCGAACACCACGTAGGCGGTCATGAGTTTGGTGAGCGAGGCCGGCTCTACGGGTGAGTCGATGTCCTTTTCGGCGAGGAATTGATTCGCCGTGACATCCAGCAACAAGTAGGATCGCGCGGCGATTTCAGGGGGTGCCGGAGCTTGGGCATGGGCGGGGAGACAGGCGCCGAACAGCAACGCTGCATACGCCAACAGGGAGGATATTTTCATGGACAAGGGGTGGGGTGTAACAAGGGCGGTTAGCCGGCGAATGACGCGCGGGCGCAATGCAGCCGGCGAACGGAAACTCAGGAATTCAGATGGCGCGTCACCAGATTTTTCAACAAGGGCAATTGTCCGTGAAAGAAGTGTTCCACGCCCGGAACCACCAGCACGGGCAGCGCTTGCGGGCGCGCCCAGTCCAGCACGGCTGTCAGCGGGACGGTGTCGTCCTGTTCGCCGTGCAGCACCAGGGTTTGCAGGTGCAGCGCAGCGGGGATGAGTGCGACTTCAAAGCGTGATGCCGCCACACCCACGAGCACCAATTTTTCAATCGGACGGGATTCCCAGAGCTGGGCCACGGCGTGGCTGGCCACGAACGAGCCAAAGGAAAAGCCCGCCAATGACAGCGCCGGCGTTGTCTCCATCGGCGCCGCCTGCGCGATCACCGCCAACAAGTCGTCCAATTCGCCGCGTCCCTCGTCGTAGCGTCCCGCGCTTGCGCCAACACCCCGAAAATTGAAGCGCACCGCCGTCCAGCCGCACTGCACAAAGGCTCGGGCCAGTGTTTGCACCACCTTGTTGGTCATGCTGCCGCCAAACAGCGGATGTGGGTGCGTGATGACCACCACGCCACGCGCGGGCACTGAATCGGCGCCGGGCGCATCGCGCAGCACTTCAATTGCGCCGGCCGCACCCTGGAACTGCAGCTTCTGGGAGTGGATGTTCACGCGCTTAAGGACAGTTGAAACGATCTCGCCAGCCGTCTATCGACCGACATCGGCAGCGACGAGCAGGCGCTGCACCACCTGCCCGTTTTTCAGGTGGGACTCGACAATTTCGTCAATGTCCTGCAGGTCGACGTAGCTGTACCAGACGCCTTCCGGATAAACCACCGCCACCGGACCGGCAGCGCAACGGTCCAGGCAACCCGACTTGTTCACGCGTACCTGGCCCGGGCCACTAAAGCCGGCAGCCTTGACCTGCTGCTTGCAGCGATCAAAACCGGCCTGGGCATCGTGGCTGGCACAGCATTCCTCGCCACTTGCTCGGGCATTCAGGCAAAAAAAGATGTGGCGCTCAAAATAGGGTTTCTGACCCGATGCCGGGCGTTCCGGTGCGGGTGGGTAAGGCGTGGTCATGCGTACATTTTAGTTTTTTGTTGCGGGCAAGGAGACGCGGCGCACGACGTAAAGCAAGGCCGCGTAGGGCCAAAGCCAACCCAGCCACTGGGCCAGTCCATGAAAGCGGATGAAGCGACCCTGCTCCCAGGTTTGCAGGGTCTGGGCAAAATAGGCGCCTGTCGGCGCTTGATTCAGCAGGCTCAGGTGCAGTACCAGGGCCAGCAACAGCCAGGCGGCACAACTGCGTGCGGATAAGGGGACCAGCAGCAGCGCCACCGATAGCGCCAATCCCCATCCCGTCAGCACCGGCAGACTGACCCAGGCCCAGGCATGGGTCGGACCAAAGCTCAGCGCTGCAGAGAGGGCCGTCATGGCAAATCCGATGCCCAAGGTCAACACCAGAAACAGCATGCGCCGCACCACGGCGTGGACAACGCAATAGCCGAGCAGGCAGGGCGTCAAGGCGCCCAGGGCGACGCACAGCAGTTCGGTGGCCGTCTGCATGGGTTGCAGTTCGGTGCGGTGCAGCGTCAACCAGGGAAGCCCCGGCACGCTGGCCAGCAACGTCGCAAGGACGGGCTCAATGCGCTCCAGAATTTGTCCCAGACCCAGCGGTACGGACGCGGGGAACAGCAAGGCCAGTGGCCACAGGGCCAGCAGCACCAATGCCCAACGCGCGTCGGGTTCAAACCAGCGTGCGCGAAACAGACTCCAGCGGTCGATGGCGCCAAGCCGCTCCAGCGCGCCGGCGCTGGCTGCGCCGACCGCACCCCCGAGCAGGTTCAAAACCAGATCCATGTTGGACGCGACGCGCGTCGGCAAATAACTTTGCAGGGACTCCATGGCAAAAGAAAGCAGGCCGCAAGCCAGTGCTGACTGCCACACGGCGCCACGAGAATGGCGCATGCGCAGCGCGCTGAGTGTGAGCAGGAAGCCCATGGGCATGTAGCCCAGGAGGTTGGACACGACATCGAAACCGGTCCAATAGCGCGGCCAAGGTTCAGTCAGGAAGGACCAGGGAACGATGCCCTGGTTGCGCCAGTCGGAAAACGGGTACAGGCTGGCATAAACGATGAGCACCGCATAGGTCAGTGCCAGGGGCCAGGCTGAAGTCTTTTGCACGCCCCGCACGGTGTCAGAAAGGTTTGAGCACCACCAGCACAACGACTGCCAGCAGCATCAGTACCGGCGCCTCGTTGAACCAGCGATACCAGACATGACTGTGGGTATTGCCATTGGTGACGAACTTGCGCAGCAACACGCCGCAGGCGTGGTGATAGCCCAGCACCAACAGCACGATGGCCAGTTTGGCGTGCATCCAGCCATTGCCTGGGCCCCAGCCAATGCCGTAGCCAGCCCACAACCAGATGCCCAGTCCCAGTGCAGGAACGGCAATCACCGTGGTGAAGCGCAGCAGCTTGCGCGCCATCAGCAACAGCCTGGCGCGCTCGGCCTCTGAGCCCGCCGGCACCATGGCCAGGTTGACCAGAATGCGTGGCAGGTAAAACAAGCCGGCAAACCAGCTGGCGACGAAAACGATGTGAAGAGATTTGATCCAGAGCATCGCGGCAGTGTAGCCCCGACGACTTTCCCTTGTGCCGCCAGGGTCGGACAAAAAAACCCCGACCACAGGGCCGGGGCTCCAAGCCCATCTGCTGTGAAACATCAAGGCGCCCGCTCAGGGAGGAAAAAGCGGGGGGTGGCGCACCACCCGGGCGTAATTTAGCAAACACGGCGCGCGGATTCAAGGGGGTTTTGGGGATCAATGGACCGTATCCGATGGACGTCCGGCGAGCTAATTCAGGCGACTTTTGGGCGCCTGTTCGTGAATGGGGCACAATTTTGCCCATGAACCAACATGCCCCCTACCCCTTGAGCCGGCCACGCCGCCTGCGTCGCGATGAATTCACCCGCAATCTGGTGCGTGAAAATCACCTGACATCCCACGACCTGATCTACCCGGTGTTCGTGCTGGACGGACAGGGGCGTCGTGAAATAGTTGCCTCCATGCCCGGCGTGGAGCGTCTGAGCCTCGACCAACTGCTGCCGGTGGCGCAGGAATGCGTCGAACTGGGAATTCCCGTGATGGCGCTGTTTCCCGTGATTGACGTGGCGCTGAAAACGCCAGATGGGCGCGAAGCCATGAATCCGGACGGACTGGTGCCACGCGTGGTGCTTGAGTTGAAAAAACGCTTCCCCGAGCTTGGCATCATGACCGACGTCGCGCTCGATCCTTTCACCACTCATGGCCAGGACGGACTGCCGGACGAGAATGGCTACATCCTGAACGATGCCACGGTGGACGTTTTGGTGAAGCAGGCGCTGACGCAGGCGCAGGCCGGTGTGGACATCGTGGCGCCCAGCGACATGATGGACGGACGCATCGGTGCCATTCGCCGCGCGCTGGAAGCGGGTCATTTCGTCCACACGCGCATCATGGCCTACAGCGCCAAATATGCCAGTGCCTTCTACGGCCCGTTCCGGGATGCCGTCGGCTCCTCGGGCAATCTGGGCAAGGGCAACAAAAAGGTCTACCAGATGGACCCGGGCAACTCCGACGAGGCCTTGCGCGAAGTCGCGCTGGACATCGCCGAAGGTGCCGACATGGTGATGGTCAAACCCGGCATGCCCTACCTGGACATCGTGCGTCGCGTCAAGGACGAATTCAAGGTGCCGACCTTTGCCTACCAGGACAGCGGCGAATACGCCATGCTCAAGGCCGCCGCGCTCAATGGCTGGCTGGACCACGATGCGGTGATGATGGAAAGCCTGCTGGCCTTCAAGCGCGCCGGGGCCGACGGCGTGCTGACCTATTTCGCACTTGACGCAGCGCGCCTCCTGAAGGCCTGATGCAAATCGTCGAGTTCAGCCCCGGCACGCTGCGCTTTGTCGATGCCATTCCGCATCGGCTTGAAGCGCACAGCTTCGTCTGGGTCTTTCTGGACCGCGAATCGTGGGCGCAGCATCTGCCGGCCCTGCAACAGGCCGCGCAGGCGCTGGGCGGGTCGAGTCTGCTGGATCTGCATTGCAGCGACCTGGCGAATGAGGCCCATCCCTCGCACTACGACTACACCTCGATTTATGACCTGATCATCTTTCGCCGCTTGGCTTCCCAGGCGGAAACCGCCGCCGAGCCGCGTGCCAATGGACTGGAACCCAGGGTGCGCGCCCTGGCGCCGACCGCTTTTCGCCACATCAGCACGCGCGCCGTGGGTTTTGCCCTGTTCGACCGCTTGCTGATCTCGGTCCATCCCGCCGGCTGCTTCACGGCCAGGTCCTTTGTCGATCGCTATCTGGCCGATGCCATGTCAAGCGAGGGCGTGAGCGCAGCCGCGCGCAGCCGTTTGCCGGCGGGTCCCGCTGATCTGATGCTGCGCATGCTTAATCTGATGGTGGACAGCTACCTGGATCTGCGCAAGCAGCTCACAAGTTCGCTGGACCATTGGCAGGCCGAACTGCTCAACCCGCAGACCCGGTTCAACAACTGGACGGCGCTGATGGCCGCGCGCAACGAATTGCACACGCTGGAAGACCTGTGCGAGGAGCAGCACGACGCCATGCAGGAATGGCTAGACACGCTGCGCGAACAGCCTTTGGGTCACAGCGCGCAGGCCGAGCGCGACGGACTGGTGGCGCGCTCGCGCGACGTGATCGAGCACATCGAGCGCGTCGTGCACCATGTGCGCCGGCTGGAACAATCGGCCGAGACCGTGGTGCAAATCCACTTCAGCGCCCAGAGCCACCGCACCAATGACATCATGCGCACGCTGACCGCGCTGACCGCCATCTTCTTGCCGCCGAACCTGATTGCCGGCATCTTTGGTATGAACTTCGAATTCATCCCCTTCATTCACCAGCAGGCTGGCTTCTGGTGGGCCATGGCCACCATGGGCTGCATTGCCGGTAGCCTGGGCCTGCTGTTTTGGCGCAAACGCTATCTGGCGCGCAGCGCACGTTGAATGCCCTTCCATGAACCGAATTGACCTATCCGAAAGGGCGATGATGCCCATACCCACCCCAAGCATGGCGCCCGCTGAGCGCACGCAGCCGAAGGCGATCCGTTACTACTGGGAGGACCTGGCCCTTGGCAGCACGCGCGAACTGGGCAGCGTCCAGCCCACGCTGGAGCAGATCAAGGCTTTTGCCATCCAGTTTGATCCCCAGCCCTTTCACGTCGACGAAGTCGCTGCGCGCGACTCGCTGTTTGGTGGTCTGTGCGCCAGCGGCTGGCATACCTGCGCCATGGCCATGCGCCTGATGGTCGATGGCTTTCTGTGCGAGTCTGCCAGTCTGGGCTCGCCCGGGCTGGAGAGCGTGAAGTGGCACAAGCCGGTATTCCCGGGCGACACCCTGAGCCTGTCGCAGACGGTGCTGGAAAACCGGCCCATGGCGACCCGCCCCGATGTCGGGCTGGTGCGCACGGCGTGGCTCATGGTGAACCAGCGTGGCGAAAAAGTCCTGACCATGGACGGTTACGGCATGTTCCGCAGGCGCACGCCGGCGGCGCAATAAGCGATGGAACTCAAACCCCTGGTGACCCTGCTGGCGATCGTCAATCCGCTGGCCATCGTGCCGTTCTTCATTCACTACACCCAGGGATTCACCACGGCCGAGCGCCGGCGCACGATCTGGGTGTCCAGCTTCAGTGCCTTCATCGTGATCGCCGCCTGTGCGCTGCTGGGCCTGCAGATCCTGGAGTTTTTCAGCATCTCGCTGGCCAGCTTTCAGGTCGGCGGCGGCCTGTTGCTCATGACCTCGGCCTTGTCGATGCTCAACGCCCAGCCGGCCGAGGCTCGCGCCAATGCCGAGGAAGTCGACGACGCGGCAGCCAAGTCTGCCGCGCACGCCAGCATTGCCGTGGTGCCGCTGACCATCCCCCTGCTGACCGGACCGGCCACCATGTCCACCGTGGTGATCTATGCGGACAAGGCCAAGACCTTTGTCCAACTGTCCACCCTGGTGGGTTACGGTCTCGTGATCGGCCTGGCCACCGCCCTGTGCTTTGCCCTGGCCCAGCCGATTGCGCGCGTGCTGGGCAAGACCGGCATCAACGTCATGACGCGCCTCATGGGCCTGATACTGGCAGCGCTGGCGGTGGAGGTGATGGCCGACGGTCTGCACACCCTGTTTCCCATCCTGGGCCGCAGACTCTGAGAACCGGCTAATTCAACTCGTTCAGCCAACGCAGCAGCTCGTCAATGACGGCGTCGCTGGCGCTGGTCAATGCCTGCACCGCGCCGCTGGCGTCGGGCTGTGGTGACGCACGTTGTACGGCAAAACTGCGCTGTCCAAGCAGGCGTGCTCCGGCGGGTGTGTCCTGTGTCACGGTGGCGCGCAGCCGCAACTGTCCTCGGCTTTGCTGGGGCGTGTCAAACCACTGGCTGAATTCCTCCAGTTCCACGCGCAGCAGCCAGGCTTGCACTGGGCCACTGCGCAGCGCTGCGGCCTGATCCGGCGCGAGCACCGTGCGCTGTTCGGCGAGCCGCTCGCGCAGTCGTTGCTGCAGCAACTGTGCCGGTGCCATGCTCCAGCGTGCGTTGGCGTAGGGGCGCAGCTGCTGTGCATCGGCGTAGCCCAGCCGGTACAGCAGGGCCGTACTGTCCAGCGCTGGCGGTGCCGCAACGGCGGCCAAGGCCACCGGCGCCAGGCTTGCCGCTGGTGGCTGTGTGCTGCCCACATGGCCCGCGCCAAAGTCATGGACGGTGGGACGCACTGCATTGCCGGGCACGGCGCAGCTCGACAACAGCAGGCCGCACAGCGCCGCTCTGGCGACTTGCGTCCAAGCTGCGCTGGCCCTGCGGAGACGTTCGACAGGTCCGGTGCAAACTTTCATTTTTTTCCTTCTGGCACAGCAAACCCTGGCTCGCCCGGTCCGGGCGGGACCGCACCGGTGCCAAATAGCAGGGACTGTGGGCGCTCGTTCAGCGTGGCGGCGGCACGTTCCACCTGGCGCGCGGCGCGCGCGGTATCGTCGGCGGCCAGACCCACGCGCGGCAGCGTGGAGGCGTTCAGCGTGCGGCCACCAGCCGCCAGTGCAGCCGCGCCTTCCTGCAGTTGGTCCAGTGTGCCACCGCTCTGATTCAGGCGTTGCGACATGCGCGTGAGTTCGTTGGCCGCTTTGGCGCCCTCCTGGGCGGTGCGGGTGGCCTCAATGGAGGCGGCCTGCAGGGCTTTGAGTGTGGCACTGGCTTCCTGCGCCAGCTGCGGCAGGCTCAGGCGTTGCGGTCCCAGCTGTGCCTGCAGCAACTGATCCAGGTGCAGCGTCAGCTGCTGCACGCTGCTGCCGGCCTGGCCCATGTTGCGTACGGCTGCCATCAGTGTCTTTTGCTGTTCCGGCGCCAGCAGCGCGTTCAGCCGGCGCGTGGCTTCTTCCACCTGGGCAATGGCGCTGGCGCCCTGGTCGGTCAGCTGGCTGATCAGTCCGGGGCGCAAGGGAATGCGCGCGGCCTCGCCGTCGGGCGACTCCAACTCGACCGTGGAGGCGCCGGTATCGTCAAGCTGCACAAAGGACAGCCCGGTCACGCCCTGAAAGCCCAGTGTGGCAAAGGTGGATGTGGTGATGGGCGTGGCGTCGTCCACCGAGACGCGCAGCAGTACATTGCCGGCAATTTTGGGGTCAAAGCCTATGGACAGCACCTTTCCCACCGGAATGCCGCGAAAGCGCACCGCGGCCTGGGCCTGCAGGCCGGTCACGGGCTCGCGCGTGGAAATTTCAAACACCGTGCGCAGGGCAACATCGCGCGTCAGCCACACCGCCAGCGCCACCAGCAGTGCCGACACCAGCAGCACGAAGGCGCCGGCAGCCAGAGCATGAGCTTTGTTTTCCATCAGGGCCCGAATCTACCCTGTTATTGATCCGGCCCTGTGAAGTATCAAGCTGCATAGCGGACCCGACGGTCCTGAAAATAGCCGATTACACGCTCGGGGGTACGCTGCAGCATCGACATATGCTCGTTGGCGGCATC
>CAIKVZ010000167.1 GCA_903830985.1 uncultured beta proteobacterium | reverse complement strand
CGACACCGTCCCGCTCACAGCGAGGTGCGAGCACCTTCAAAAATGGCGTGGGACACAGGACCGAATTCAACCATGGATAGCGTGGGTGGCCGGCCCGAATCTATCGTGGGACGTAACACCACATCTGACAAGTCTCCGGTGCCGTAGCTGCCACCGATATCCGCGTGACTGCCGATGAAGCCGCGCTGCACTCCCCTGCCAATGGACTCACCCGGAAACAGATAGCGGTTTTCGTTCACGGCCACCGCCTGAAATACATTCTTGGCCTGTGCGGGAATCGCCAATTGCCAGAATCCATTGCCCGCGCCGTTCAGGCCAAACTGCGCCACCGTATCCCACAGGCCCATGAAGCGAATTTCCACGCAGGGGGTCTTGTCGCCCCAGGTTTTGTCTTTCATGCGCGTTGCCACCCGGTTGGAGAAGTCACGCGCCAAGGCGCCTCCGCGACTGAAACCCACGATGTCAAGACTGATCACCTTCTTGTCTGAGACATCCTTGTTCTTGATGTAGTCATCGAGTTGACCCAGCATGTAGTCGACCCTGGCGCGACCGGTGATACCGTTGGCCTCGTCCAACATGCTTCCTTGAATACCGCTGTCGGGATCGTCGCGCCCGATGCCGTTCATGTACCACTTGTTGCCGTTGGCTAACTGGTCATACGCCAAATAGAACTTGTACACGTTCGAGAACGTATCGACCCCGGGCGGCGGGTTGCTATTGTTGGTCCCGTCAAACGCAAATAACACCAACCCATCCGGGTCGATGTACTTCAGCGGGTTGAACCGCACATAGGCGTAGGGGTTGGGCCCATCAGCCGACCCCAGTGGATCGGGGGTCAGGTACTCGCCGCGAGCGGGGTCGTAGTAGCGCTGGCGGTTGTAGTACAGGCCAGTTTCTGCGTCGGCGTATTGCCCTGGCAGGCGTAGGTTCAATGTAAAAACTCCCTCACCCTGCCCTCTCCCCACGGGCGAGGGTACTGACACGCTGGCCCTGCCAAACGCTTGATAGCCGGCCTGCCACACCACCTGCCCTTGCGCATTGGTGGCAGCCTCGGGCGCGCCCAGGTGGTTGGCGTGCAGCCAGACCATGTCTTCACCCTCATCAGCTGCCACGGCATGCCAGATGACTGATGCAAGCTTCTCGAGGTCATGCCAAACCGCGGCGTTGGCATCAAGCTCTGCTGGGGCCAACGCTGCTCCTCGTGGCGTATCGAGCACCACGATCGGCTGCGCGCCCAAGTAGACGTATTGCCGCTTGATGCGCCCGCCTGCGTCAAGCTCGGCGGCGAGTCGGCGCGATTCGTCGTACAGGTACTGCGTGCGCTGTGACGGCGTGGTCTTGCCGATGCGCAGACCGCGGTGGTCATAACGGTAGTTCGCCAGCGTGGTTTTGCCGGCCTGTCCAGGTGTTTCCTGCCGCACCGCGATCAGCCGGCCCAAGGCGTCCCAGACGTATTCGCGCTCACCGATGCGTTTGGGCTGGCCATTGGCGCTGTAGGCGACGGCACCGGCTGGTACAGCGACGCTGTCGCCCGCCCAACGGTGGGTGCCGGGCTCGAAGCGCACTTTGCGGGTGTTGCTGCTCAGATCGGCCTGATCGGCGACGCCCTCCTGGCTCAGCACCCTGCGACCGCCCTGGTAAAAATAGCGGCTGGTGCCAGCGCTGCCGGTGGCCACGATCAGCCGATCCAGATCGTCATAAGCGTAGCCGACCGGATCGGCAGCCGCCGACTGCGACCGGCGCTGATTGAACAGCAGGTTGCCCCCCGTGTCCCACAGGTAGCGCTGGTCCAGCAGCGCCTGCGGGTCCTGCGGCAAACCCAGTGCACCGGGAAGTGAACTCTTGCTGCTGACGGTTGTTGCCGCGGGGAAAGCTGCGGCGCCAGCGGGCGGGACCGCGGCGTGGGCAAGCCCCAAGCCCAGCAGCAGGCCGATGCTCTCCTTCGTGCTGCGTCCCAGCAATATCGGTGTCGCCTGCGCGAGCGTTGGCGGCGCCAGTGCGCGTGGGTGGCGGTAGACAACACGCGCCAACACGCCTTGCGGGCTGCGCTGGTACAGCGCCTGTATGCCGTTGCCTGTGGTGTAACTGCTCAGGCCCACGATATCGCGCTGCAGGTCCTGCACCAGGGTCTGCTTTGGCAACAGCCATTGCAGCCAGGGCGTCTGCAACCGGCTGCGCTGCAAGGCGACCACTTGGCCCTGGCCGTTGCGCTCGTACTGCAGTCGGCTGCCGTCCGGCAGGGTGGTGGCTTGCAAGGCACCTTTTTCATCGTATTCATAGCGTGTGACGGCGCTGTGTTGACTGCCGTCCTCTCCATTGAGCGTGACGATGCGCGCGGTGCGCAGACCACGGGCGTCGTAGGCGTAGCGCTCACTCTGCGTGGGGTGATCCATCGCAACGAGGTGCTTGCCCAGATAGGTCCAGGTGGTGACGCTGTCTTGCTTGGAGGCTGCGTCGGTGATGGTCTGGCGCGCGATGCGGCCGGCCGCGTCGTATTCGTACCTGGCCCGGTTGCCCTGGGCGTCGGTGCTGGCCACCAGGCGATCGGCCTCATCAAAGCTGCGGTAGCTGCTGCCGCTGTCGGCACTGGTGCTCATTACGACACGGCCGAAGTCATCAATGAAGTCACGCGGACGATCCACGGTGGCACTCGAAGGAAGTGGGGCCTTGGGGCCGGGGCGGGTAGCGGCGCCAGGCGCATCGGAAATGGCGTAGCGGGCGCCGGTGTTGTTCCAAACTTCACTCAATCGACCCAGCGCATCGTAGGCGCGGCCTTCCACTTGCGCCATCCTGTTGCTGTAGCGCCCGGATTCGATCAGCCGGCTCTCGCTGTCATAGCGGTATTGCGTGAGGATTCCCAATGTGCTGGCGCTCCACTGCAGGCGCCCGAGTGCGTCATAGGATTGCCGTGTCTGCGGCTTGTAGCTGTTGTCCACCTGGATGCCGGTTCCTGCCTCGCTCGGTTGGCCGAGCCGGTCGTAGCTGAAGCTTTCAGTTTTCGGCTGCGTCCAACCCGGGCCCTGGCTGCTGATTTGGGTGGCCCGGCCTGCGGCATCCAGGGTGATACTGGTCTTGAAACCGCCATCGTTTTGCACGCCGGCGATGCGCCCCGCATCGTCGTAGGTCAGGGTGCTTTTGAAGCCGCCCGGCTGAGTGATCGCCACCACGTAGTTGGCCCTGCCGTCGTAGCTCAGGGTAGTGATGTCGGAGTCGCCGGGGTCGGCCTTGGGACCGTTCTTCAGGGGACCATCAAATTGCACCAGCACGCTGCGGCCATTGATGCGTTGGTATCGATAGGTAGTGGTGCGGCTCAGGCCGGCAGCGCGGAATTGCCCTTTATCGTCCATCGGACTAAAGCCGGTTTCCGTCACGCTCAATGTTTGGCCAGCGTCGTTGTAGGTGATGCGGAGTTGGTGCTCCTTGCCTGGTGCCACACTGGGCCAGGCGACGAGGCTGGGTTGCGTGGCCTGCCCCGCGTATTCATATCGGCTTGTCCATTGCGCGGCCCGGGGCTTGCCTTTGACGTAGTCGATGCGGCTGACGCGCACGGTGCGGCCCAGGCTATCGAGCTCCGTTTTCGTACTGCGCACCGGCTCCCCACTCGGGGTGAGATCGGTCTCAAGGTTCAGGCGCCCCAGAGTGTCGTAGCCGTAGCGCACGTTGCTGGGGCCGCAACTGGCACAACCCGCGCCGCGCACCTCCAGCAGTCTGTAGGTGTTGCCCACGATGGCGTGTTGGTAGGTGGTGACTTGGCCCAGGCTGTTGGTGAGGACGGTCCTGCCCTTGGTGCGGAAGTCAAGTTCGACTTGTTCGATACCGGTGTCGGGTTTGACATGACCGTCAGCATCGCTTTGTCGCGGCAGGCCACGCACGCTCAGGATGCCGCGGCCTTGGGCGTCGTAAGCCCAGGTGTTGATGCGCTGGGTGGCGCTGTTGCCGGTGACGTCCTGGCTTTGCACGCTGATGCCGGTCAGATAGTGGGCGAGTTTTGGATGGGCTTCACCGGCATCGCCACCATAGTGGTAGCGCCGGCTTGTGCCTTGTGGGCTGGTAACAGCCACGAGGTTGCTCAGGCCGGGGTGCCGGGTGTCGTTGTTGTGTTCCAGCACAAAGCGCCCCAGCGGGCTTTGCATGGCGACGATGCCGCGAAAA
Source organism: uncultured beta proteobacterium (assembly GCA_903830985.1). Lineage (GTDB taxonomy): Bacteria > Pseudomonadota > Gammaproteobacteria > Burkholderiales > Burkholderiaceae_C > CAIKVZ01. The sequence continues at coordinate 75,574 of CAIKVZ010000167.1, read as the reverse complement.
CCTTGGACGCCTGGCTTGGCATATTCGAGGACCAGGCTGCGCCCCTGCGGGTCGGTGACCTTGAGGAGCTCGCCTTTGGGGCCGCGTTGCAGGCTGACAAATTCGCCGCTGGTTTCGGTGATCGACTCGAGCCAGCCCTGGTGGTTAAACGCCAGCTTGCGCCCCGTGGTCCAGTGCCAGATGTACTCCTCACCACGGGCACCCGCCTGGATCTGGATGTGGCCGTTGGCCGGGTTGGCGCTGCTGCAACTGCTGGGGTTTTTGGGGTCGCGGTTGAAAATCAATTCCGTGCCATCGGCCTGACGGATTTGCACGGTGTTGCCCACCACAAAGAGGTCGGTCTCATAACTCAAGCGCCAACCGTAGCCGCTTTGCCCCAGCGCATGCCAGGCGCTGTTGTAATGGCGCACGATCTCCAGCCCGAGCACGCCTGGCAATGCCGGCATATCGTCCTCCCGCTGGTACTTGTTGCCGTGGATGACATTGATCGGGTTTCCCGCACCCTGGTTGGTGCCAGAGCTGTTGCCCAGGCTGGCTGGGCCAGTGCCACCGCAGGTCGCCCCACCGCCCTTGCCTGGTCCGCACGAAGGAGGCGGTGCAGGGCTGGGGATGGGATTCGGGCCGGGATTTGGAGCGCAGGACTGCACGTTGGGGTCGCAGGTGGTGGCGCTGGGCAGGCCTTGCGCAAGCACTGGACTTGGGCCAAGGACGATGCACTGGAGTACCAGCAGGAGCCCAAACGCAAGCAGTCGCGCGGGAAATTGAAGGCTGGCGACCAAGACTGAGAACGGGCGTGAGCGCGCCGTTGCTTGAGGTGGAGCAGAACGCAGTAGTGCAGTCACCTTGCACCTCACTTCTGAAGATAGCCATCCAGTCTGGACGGGGCAATCTGGCTGAGAAATTCCGCTGTCTTGTCAACCGGCGGTCCACGCCGATAGGCATGTGCCCCACCGGATTTGCTGCGGTAGACCAGCATGGGCGTGGCGCTTCCGAGCTTGAGCCACACCGCCTTGGATCGGCCCAGGGCGAGCCTCTCTGCATCGGTTGGGGCAACCGCAGTCACTGCGCCCTGTCGGTATTCAATATTGGCGTCCCTGAAGTTGTGCGCCAGTTCCTCCATGCTGCTCGCACGCAGCAAAGCTGCACCCTTGCCCAAGGAACTTTGCTCAAGGTATGTGACCGGTATCCACACAGCAGGTACATCCGCGAACGGTTTACCGCCGACCTGCCGCTGCCACAGTTTGGCGCTGAAGGGACAGTTGGGATCAAAAAAGACATACAGCGACGGCGTCGTCATACCGCCCTGGGTGGCAATGCCGCGCAGGCTTCTGACCTGGTGCCAGCTCTGCTCGGAAATAGGCTCGGGGTTTGGTGGCGCGAGTTCTTGAGCCGCAACAACTGCGGCAGCGAGGGCGATGCAGATTGCGATCAATATTTGGAGATGTTTTCTCACAGGAAATACTTCCTGGAAAAGAAATAATCTTTCCATAAAATCAATTTTCTAGATCTTCTCAATAATATTGTTTCGTTGAATTCTGAATCCATCGTTATGGCACGGCACTTTCAACGAAATGAAATGATGTTGAACTTCCGTCGCTACCGTCTGAGTTCACCACCATTCCACGCACGTGAATCTTGTTGTGCAATACACCGACCGAATAAATTTCAGTGGCAGGAGAATGCAATCCGCTACGTGTATCCTCAGTAACCCGAATATGGTTGCCACTCGCATCTATCCGTGCGACCAGAAGATGTCCATTGTTGCCACCCACCAACCCCAATCCATCCGGCAATTCACAGAGCACGTATCTCACGGTCTGAACACCGGTTCTCGTGGAAATTTTCCTCTTCCATAACGAATTGAAATTCGAATCAAATTTTTCAACATAAACATCGAAGACATCTTGACCGGATGAGTAGGTGACAGCAATGTCACCATTCTTCAACCCAATCGCAGTCGCCGCGGCACCCGAAAGCTTGACCTTCTTAACGAGAGAAAGATTTGGGGCTAGCGCCCATAATTCGTAGGAGCGATCGAGAAAGCTCACCACCGCATATAATTTCCCAGCAATGGCAAAAACACTGGACACCTGCCCCTTGGTTTCAGAGCGCAATATCAATTCATGTTCGATCTCAAGATTCTCGCCAAGTATTATCAAGACGGGCATATTATCTTTGCTTATTCCTGCAACGGCAAACTTCGCACCCACTGAAGTAGTCTCCGTAACCAGCAGCATTGACTTGAGTTCTGCGTGTTTTTTGGCGCTCGATGGCTGCTCACTCAACCGAATTGCATTCCATTCGGCATTCCAATTTGCAGTCGCAATAACACCATTCTGCTGACCTATTGGAAGAAATATCGGCGTGTGAGGCACATCGACCAAGACACGATGAGGCGATTGGTCACCGAGGAAATTCGTGAGTTGAAATGACGGCTGTTCTCCGAGCAGATGGACCGCTACCCAGAACTGCTTATTCGCCACGGAAGTAAGTTTTGCATACTTACTTTTCTCCATTGGAACTTTGTGGCTTTCAATGAGCTCAATTTCCGCCAATACATTGGATAAAGAAATCACCAATAATATTAGGCAATAGAATATTTTCGAAATTTTCATTTCACTTACTTTCGTGCTTATTAGCAATATTGACAATATTGTTGCCGTCGCGTATTGAATGCAGGCTTTCCCATGCCAAGCATGTTAAGAACAAAGAACATATCATTTGCAGCTTTCTTGCATTTTTCTCGGGTATTTACGAAATGAGGCAGTGGATTTACTCCAAACACAATCGTCACATGATCAACTGGAATAGTGTTACATGCTGCAATAGAATTGTTTGTAAGCTCAGTGTCACAGGCAGTTTGATCGTTGTCGTTGCAAGTTTGATAGCAAACGTCGTGTTTTACACATGCTTGATAAAAACTGGATTCTTCGGCATACCCCGTCGGATTATTGTGATCGGCGGTAAGGAATATTCCTGCTGAATAGGCTGCTGCGACTGCGGAAGGAGGCTCACTGCAACCATCAATGCAATACGGACGAGCCGTTCCATTTTGCTGAACTTCTACAATTTTGTAGGCATCCTCTGGAGTTTCATATTTCCCCACTTCACATTGTTGCCAAAGGGCATTAGGTGCTGCATTATTTTGTTTCTTATCGGGGCATGTCCGTAGATAATTCGTCCAGGTAAAGCTGTCTGCGGCTTTTGCAATAACGTCTTTTGTCGTCATCACCTTGTCTACGACCTTCGCATTGCCTGTCCTGGGGTCTTTCCCGCAACATTGCTTGCCCGCGTCTATCGCCACGCCGCCGCACAGATCACCCTGCGCGAATTTGCAGTTATTCTTTTTTTCATATTCCTGTCGGGCTTTGTCGTTGATAAGACATGCGTCCGGCTTGCACACCGGACAACTTTGGTTCACGCCGCACTGCGCCCACGATTCAACGCTCACGACAAGTGCCAGCAGTGCAAGCAGGGGTTGCATCAAGGACATGGTGGACCTCCTCCGCCTGAACCAGGATCCACCGGGGTGATGTTCGTACACGTTGGATCCGTCACCGAACATTTCGGCAGTTCGTCGCCAGGGGGCGCTGTCCCGGGGTCGACGGGCTTGCCATCGTTGCCCGCTCCGGGCGACGACGCGTTGCCGTTCTCGATGGCCGGGCTTTGCATGCGCATCACGGTGTGCGTAACCACCGGGATGCGTCCGTCCTTGACCAAGCCGGCCCTGAAGGCGTCGGCGTCGTCCTTGTTGATCACACCCAGCGACCAAGTCATGAAGCGACCGGCCAGAGGGACTTGCTTGTTCGTGGGGATACCGTAAGTGATGCGGATCTTCAGCAAATTGGCATCGAGCAGCGTCTGCCCGCTCGCATTGCCTTTGGGGTCGGCGCTACAACCGGGTACATCCACCGGGCACTGGAGGAAGGACAGGTTGGCGTTGGGGATGACGCGCTTGGCACCGAGTTTGCTGGCCAGCGCAGGGCTGTTGAAATCGTCAAAGCTTTCCTTGCTCGGCGAAAGGATTTCGATGCGCACCGCAGAACCAACATCCTTGACGGCCTTGTCGTACGAGGCGGACAACTCCGCGGTGCTGGTGCCGCCGCCGTAATAGCCGGTCAGAGCGCGGGTAAAGGCGTTGCGAATCTTGGTTGGGTCCGCGTTTGACGTGCTGCCCACTCTGGCGGCTTCGAAGGTGGCGTAGTTGACCTGACTCTTGGCGTGGTACATCAGGCCGTACTGAATCAGGTTCATCAACAGGAACAACACCGTCGGCGCCACGATGACGAACTCGACCAAGGTGGCTCCGACCTGACGTCCGGAGCAGGGTCGATGGCTGGCGTGAGTGCGGGCGACGGAGCGCGTCGAATGCATGGAATTCATGGCTTCTCAAGGAGAGTTTTGATCCACCCCCCGATTGATTTTCCGATTGAGGCGACCTAAAAAGGTACTGTTCAGAGCCGACAACGGATCCCATGCGAAGGCGCGCGGGGCGAGGCAGAGCAAACCAAGCCCAAGCGAAAACATCAGACGATTCATGCGGAGTTCTCCTGGTTGAAATTCGAAAACTTGCGAGCGAGGAATAAGCCAACTTCAAGCTGTAACCGCGTCGATTCACCGGCAACAAGTTCAAGGGTCTGCCAGCTCTCGCTACAGGCGGCTACGCGCCAGGGCTTGAGGTCGTGCACGACTTTCTTGACTACGCCAAAACGGTCCAAAAAAACCACGTCAATGGCATAGCGCATGAAGGCCGTGTGTACCGCTGCACAGGGCACAAGCAGCAGGCCCTGATCTGGCAACAAGGGCGCCATGAACAACAGTCCCGCCAGACGGCTGAAGAAGCCATCTGCCCGACGCACATTGATCGTGCGCGGCCGTACTGTATTCGGGGCGGTCTTCATGGTTCGCTCAAAACGTTTTCGTGACGCCCTCAAGTTCCCGCGGCCATGAATTTCATGACGATGGGAAACAGGAGAATGGCAAACACGCAGGGGAAGATGAAGGCGATCAACGGGAACAGCAGCTTGACCGGCGCCTCCATCGCCAGTTTTTCGGCCCGTGCAAAACGCTCCACCCGTCGCTGCTCGGCCTGCGCCCGCAGGATGGGCCCCAGGCTCATGCCCGTGGCTTCGGCCTGGATCAGGGTGGTGACAAAGTTGGACACTGCGGGCAGATCCATGCGCTGGGCCAACTCGCGCAAGGCCTCGCCCCGCGGGCGGCCCGCGCGAACGTCGCGCAAAAGGCGTGCAAATTCGTCCCTCAATGCGCCCGCCGGGCCCTTGTCCACAGCCTGCTGAATAGCACCCGTCATATTCAGGCCGGATTCCACGCACAGGGTGATGAGATCGAGCATGAACGGCAAGGACTTCAGCGCTTCGCGGCGGCGAGCGTCGACGCGGTCCTTGAGCCAGACCACCGGGTACATGAAGCCAAGCACAAAGCCTCCCAAAAACGGCAGCAAGCCTGCCAGTTGGAAACGATAGGCCAGCCATATGCCAAGCAGTCCCAGGACGAAACCCCAAACCAAACGACCGGCCACGTACTGCGCCGGGTTCAGGGCAAAGTCGACGCCACCCGTACGCAAACGCAGCAACAGCGCGCTTTGCCACGACGCAGGCAGCAAGCCGCCGATGTAGTGCGCCAGCCATTGCACCGGCCACCACAGCAATCTGTAGCCCAGTGGCGGCGGGTCGAGCCAGACGCGATCTTGCTTAGGCACATCGGCAGCCAATCGCGACACCACTGCGGCGACGAATGCGAAACACAGCCCGACAGCCAGAGCGAAGACAGCAATAATCCATTGGGGGTTCATGCCCGCCTCGTCATTTCACAGAACTCCGTCTCGTTAATTTGTGCCGCAAATTTTGCGAAACCATGGTTACCGTCGATTGGCAATGATGAAAAACACACCCTGAGGTCCGCTACCAAGAACGGTCAAGACAGCGGCATCTTTCCCGTAAATGCCGCCCGCGAGTTGTGTGGACTTGAACGAATCGACATGCGTAAAAAGGCCCTCCTTTCCGACGCTAAAAATTCGTGGTGCAGAAGCGTTCGCGGCAGCGCCCGCCACATCGGACAGAATCCTCGATTTGTCGACCTGTAAATCGGCCAAGGAAAATTGAAGTTGACTATTATTGTTGTCAATGCAGGCTGCGCCTGACGTTGAAACTTTTCCGTTCCGTGTGTTCAACGCAAGTTCGATGGGGCAGCCCGCGCTGCCACCATTCAATTGCGTGATTCCCAGCGGCGTTCCGTCACCGCCCTGAAAAACGACAACGCCTTGGTACTTGATGGTTTCATCCGCCGGCAGCGTCACATCATTCCGGTCGGACAACAGTCCGAAATAGCCTTCCCAAAATTTTGCATGACTCTCCGAGGTTTGCGGCGTAACGTACGTTCCAGTGCCATCCGTTGCATTGAATTGAATAAGGCTGTCAGTCCCATCCCATGGGACATTCGGGTCGATGTAGATGCAGTCTTTCTCTGTCACGCAATAGCCGCGTATTTCCGTGTTCGGATATGTTTTATCGTACAAGTAGGACTTGCCCTTGAACTGCAGTGCTTTTGCGCCAATGACCAGCGTTTCCAAAGAGCCGCTGTAGCTCGCCTGGCCGCTGACCGCGACCGTCTGCGTACCGTCGGAGGAAAACATGCTGTCGGTATTGATGGTGAACCCAAACTGGGTGAATTTCATGGACCCGGACAGCGGGTCGGTCAATGCGGAATTGATCTGCGCCTTGCTGCCTCTTGAAGAAGTAGGAGCGCTGCATGCTCTTTCTCCGAGGACGAGTTCACACTGCATATCCTGTGGATCGGAAAAAATACTGGCGGCTGCAGGAGTCGGCGCATCAACTGATGCACCTCCACCCCCACAGGCCGACAAAATGAGACCAACTACCGACGCCGAGAAGATCCTGGTTTTCATTTTCTAGCTCCTTTAAAAATGGTCTTTGGCAGCAACAGACAGAAAATTTCTCCCCGGCGTCTATGACGCATTGCCATTGGCCTCATACGTCAATCGCCACGATGCGCCGGATGAACCACACACCAAAAAATTCCATGATCACCACGGCACCCAATACGCCCCAGCCCATTTGAGTGGTCCAGAGCATGGACATGGCCTCAGGTTCCATGCGGGTGAGCACCCACAACAGAAAGACCGGCAGCATCCCCACCACCCAGGCCTGCATCTTTCCCTGAGCCGTAAGCGCGCGAATCTTGAGTTCCATGGCGTGCTGACTGCGCAAGGTCATTGAAGTGCGCTCCAGGGTCTCGGCCAGTCCCCCGCCTGTACCCGATGCGATGCGCATCGCCGACACCATCAGGCTGCCCGCCTGCACAGGCACACGCCTGGCCAGGTTATCCAGCGCGTCGTCCAGGCTCACACCCAGGCGCTGCTGGTATTGCATGAGTCGGAACTCCTGCGACAGCGGCGGTGCCAGTTCCGAGCTGATCTGGCGCACGGCGGAAACCAGCGACAGGCCAGCCTTGGTGGCCCCCGCGATCATCAGCAGTGCATCGGGCAACTGCTGTTCGATGCGTTCAATGCGCCGACGACGCAACCAGCCAAAGACAAAACGTGGCAGGAAGGCCAGCAACAACGCCACCAATGAAGCCAGCAGCAAACTGTGTGTGATCGCCCACGACGCAATGGCAGCCAGCAGCATCAGCGCCAGGTTGATCGCGTAGAGCCGGGACGGATCGGCAAACAGAAAAAGCTCGTGCAGGTCCGTGTGGGTGTCGCGCGTGAAGCGGTCGCGATAGAGCCGCAGCAACTTTGCGCCCAGGTCGGTCAACGCCCATACCAGCAGTGATACGGTCGCGGCGATGGCGAGGCTGATTGCGGCCAGCTTCATGGCTGGCCCTGTCGGTTGAAAAGGGAAAGGTCCAGCGCAACGCCGGCCTCCCTGAGTTCATCGTAAAACGCTGGCACCGCATCGCAGCCTGTGAAGCGGCCCAGCACGTGGCCCTGGGCGTCTCGTCCCTGCTGCTCATAGCGAAACAGTTCCTGCAATTGGATCTTGTTGCTCTCCATGCCCGTGACTTCGACAATACCCGTCACCACGCGCCGGCCGTCAACCATGCGTGCCTGCTGAATGATGATGTCGACGGCCGACGCAACCTGGTCGCGGATCGCCGACAGCGGCAAGTCCATCCCCGCCATCAGCACCAGTGTTTCCAGCCGTGCCAAGGCGTCGCGCGGGGTGTTGGCGTGCAGTGTGGTGAGCGAGCCTTCGTGCCCAGTGTTCATGGCTTGCAGCATGTCCAGCGCCTCACCACCGCGGCACTCGCCCACGACGATGCGATCGGGCCGCATACGCAGCGCGTTCTTGACCAGGTCGCGGATGGCGATCAGGCCGCGACCTTCGGCGTTGCTGGGGCGCGCTTCCAGGCTGACCAGGTGCGAATGCGCCAGGCGCAGCTCCGCCGCGTCTTCAATGGTGATGATGCGCTCGCCGTCCGGGATGTAGTTGGACAATACATTGAGCAGCGTGGTTTTGCCCGAACCGGTGCCGCCGGAAATGATGATGTTCTTGCGGTGCAGGACGGCCAGTCGCATGAACTCGGCCATGTCGGCACTGATCGCGCCAAAGGCGATCAGGTCTTCGGCGCCGAGGGTACGGCGCGAGAACTTGCGGATGGTGAGCGTCGGGCCCTTCAGCGCCACGGGGGGAATGATGGCGTTGACGCGTGAGCCGTCCGCGAGGCGCGCGTCGACCATGGGGGAGGATTCGTCGATGCGCCGCCCAATCGGTGCGACGATGCGCTCGATCACGCCCAGCACGGCCCGGTCGCTGGTGAAGACGCTGTGGTGCCGCTCGAGCCGGCCAGCGCGCTCCAGATAAATTTCATCGAATCGGTTGACCATGATTTCAGTGATGCTGTCGTCGGACAGCAACTCTTCCAGCGGCCCCAGCCCCACGGCTTCGTTAAGCACGTCACGCACCAAAATCTCCTTGTCCAGCGCGCTGGACTGGCGCGGCGCCTCACGCCGCTCAGATGCCAGCCTTGCCTGCCACGCGGGGTCCGTGGCGTGTGACCTGGCGGCCTCGGTGGCAATGAGCTCACGGATCAGGGTTTCTGTCTCGGCGCGCAGTTCGGCGTCCTCCATGCGCATCAGGTCGCGCCGACGCAGATCGATGGCATCGAGCAACTGTTCATGAATGCGTCGGCGCCAAAAATGGCGCGACGCCGTGGTGCTGGGTGTGGCCCCCGCTACGCTGCCGGTCACCGGCGCCTGTGTTGCAAGCACATCGAACACCGCGACGGGCTCCACCGCGGCGACCTCAAGTTTGTCTTCCACACTGAGGCAGTAGGGTCCAATGGTGATTTCATCCGAATGCAGGATGGGACCATGTTGCTCGACCCGGGCACCGTTCACCCAGGTCCCGGAGAACTGGCCCAGATCCTGGATGAACAAGCCGCTCTTGGTACGAAAGATGCGCGCGTGTTCGCGCCCAACTCGCCAGCCGGAAAGAAGAATGGGGCACTCCCGCCCCTTGCCGATCACGGCGGAGGTATTTTTGATCAGCTCAACCCGCTGCTTCTTTTCGGCGTCGGTGATATTGATTTGAAACATGGCGGGGCATACCCTCAGTGTTAGCTGCAACTCTCAGCGCAGAGATGGGAGTGGGTCAGACTCGAAGCCAGTTTTCGCGGGCTCAGGGCCCAGCGGCAAGGCGGCCAAATCGGGCGTTCCGACGCGGGGGGTCTTGTCCAGACGATCCAGCACCCGGCTCATGTTTTGCTCCTGTTCAGGGGAGTTCTTTTCAACGGCCCTGGGAGTGACAAAGACCACCAGTTCGGTCTCCTTGTTTTGGAAGCGCTTGGAACGAAACAGGGCACCGAGCACGGGGATGTCACCAAAGAATGGGACCTTGTCGAGCGCATCGCTGACATCGCGCTTGAGAAGACCGCTCAGGACGATGGTCCCGCCCTCCATCACGTTGAACTCGGTCTCGGTCTTGCGGGTACGCAAGCCGGGGCCGGCAGCCGTGGTAATCGACGTATCGATATCACTGACTTCGCTCATGATCTTGGCGCGAATCACGCCGGTCTGATCCACGCGAGGTTCGATGTCAAGCCGCACACCATAGGGTTTGAACAGGATGGTGGTGCCATTGACATTGCTGACCGAATATGGGAATTCACCGCCAACGACGAACGTGGCCTTACTCCCGCTGCGTGCCGAGAGTGTGGGCTGCGCAAGAATGGTCGCACTGCCGTTTTGCGCCATCAAGTTGAGCTGCGCGTTCAAACCCATGTTCAGGGCCGACAGCACGTTCAGGCCTGAGGTCAGCAGCACCGGCCCGCCGTCCGGGGCCTTGATGGGCGCAGGGTTGTCCGGCCCGGTGAGGACGTTGATCTGGTAGGGCCCGGCATCGCCATGCCGAAAAGGCTGCATCACCGCGCCAATGGCAACGCCACCGGTCGCGCCCCACTTGAGGCCGATTTCCTTGAGTGCCGAAGTGGGAAACTCGACCACCTTGACATCCATGACAATCATCTTTTCCCAGCCTATGCGGTTGGTGAAATTGATGATTTGCGGGTAGCGCTTGGCCAGTTCGTCGATCTTGGCAAGGGTGCGGTCGCTCAGGTTGTCGCCTTCCACGATGACCTTGTCGCCGATGACGCTGGCCTTGGTGTTGACTGCAGCATTGAGGAAGGCAGCGATCTCGCGCGAGACGCGTGCGGTTTCACCCGGGACGACGGTGACCCGCACGCGCCGGTTGCGACCGTCCGTGGTCCAGATGTGCAGGGTCGAGACCCCGACTTCGCTCGCCATAAGAAGCATTTCCTTGGCGTCCAGGACAGCCGCGGACAAGACCTTGCCATTGCCAACCGCCAGTCGCGCGACGTGGGGCTGCGCGATGACGCGGGTCTCACCGGCAAACAACTCGATTTCACCCGCGAAATCCGCCTTCAATTCGAGCGGAGGTGACGGTTCAATTATTCTTGACTCCGCACGCTTGGACGACTTCGTCGCGGCCTTGGGCACAGCGGCTTTGGGCGTCGATGCCGTATCGGCAGCCTGCACCACCAGCGCGAACGCCCCTAAAGCGAGGCAGGGAATCGATTGGGTTGCAGTGAATTTCAACACGATAACTCCTGAACATTTTTATTGCTGCCGAGCCTCAGGCAGACCGCCCTGTCCAAGTCCGAGCAGTGGGTTCAGTCGGAGTCCTTCGGTGATAGGCTTGCCGCCGTAGATCACCGGTATGGAACTGCCGGGGCTCGCGGGGAGGTCGTTCGAAAGACCCAGCAAGGTCTGTGCATCGGTGCGCTGCCGGGAGACACTGCCGGTATCGCTGGGCGCACGCAGCAATGCCGTGACCCGGCCGACCTCACGCGCCGCAATGACCCGCTTCGCGTCTTCCGGACTGGTGTTGAGGGTGATGGTGGTGAAACTGCGGGTGCGCCCCTCCGGGTCTTTTTCCTGCTGCGAGGCCTTGGTGCCGGTGGCGAGCACCGAAATGCTCTGCAACAAAGTGAACGTAAAACTGCGCGAATCTTTTTTCACCGAGACAACGATGTCGATCAAATCGCCGGGCTCTACCATGCCGGACAGGGAGCTGATCTCATCCACAGGAACAGTAACGGCCCGGCGTCCGGCGCTCAGCCGCGCGGAAAAGGTGGGGGCACGCTGCCCTTCAAGCTGGGCCCAGATCAAGGCTTCCCCAGCGCTGGCCGGATAGGCCAGCACGGAACCGCTGACACGGTCAAACTGATCAGGTGTGACGGCGCCCGAATGCGCCCACTCCTTGGGTATAGCCCGCGTCGCCAGGTTCTCGGTTGAAAGTCGCGCGCCCTTGCTCAGATCACTCTTCGCCACAACGACCTGCACCATGGCTTTGTTCTTGTCGCGCGCGTCAATTTCGGCCAACTGGGCGCTGAGGTAGTTCCTTGCCCCGTAGGCAGCGAGCGCGCCGACCACCAGTGCTGCCAGCAGAACAATCCAGTTTTTGTTGACTTTGAATGCCATGGCAGTGTCCATCTACAGCGGGAGTGAAAGGAAACTGCTCAGCTTGCTGAACGCAGTCTTTACCGATTCAAGAAACAGATCGATGACGGACGACTCCCCGGAAAAGCTCACGGCAATCATCATCATGACAACCAGCGTGGCCACCAGATATTCGGTCATTGCCTGGCCCGCGTCGCGTCGTGAAGTGGGACAGTGTTTCATGGGTTGAAGATGGTGGTCAGCACGATCTGTGTAAGACTGTCTTTGCGCGTCAGGGTAAGCAGTGCCTCCCGCTGTTCACCCTTGAAAAACTGCACATACTCGGTGCCCGTGTGTTTGCCAGGGATTGCGTCCGGGTGATACCCCCGGGCCTCCAATGACTGCAACAGATGCCGCACATTGGCGGCTACGGAATGGCCATTGCGCACGACCAGTTGCCGGGAATGCTTGGCTGAATCCACCGACTCCATGTCGGACAGCACCAGAGAATCCGCCGGAAAATTCATGTCCGGAGGTCGTGTTGCCGAGCGCTTCGCTTCCACCATGTCGCTGGCGGACACCAGCACCTCTGTCGAACCCGACGACAGGGCTTTGATCCGCACCGTAACGAAGTAGTCGCCGCGCTCTTGCGCCAGGACCAAGCCATCGGGCAGTGGCTGCTCCGCACGCCGTGAGCCAAGCGCGTCGCGGTAAAAACCAATCAGTTCCTTCGGGCTTTGACTGGACAAGACGCGGTGCATGCGCATGGGTACGCCGTTGAGGCGAACCTGTTCGCCGATGGACTCGATACGGGCGCCGTCAGGCATGGCAATCTCGGGCCACGCGGCCAGGGACCGGCCCGCACCCGCGAGCAGCAAAGCACTCAGCAGGACATCGGACCGCCTCATGGCTGGGCCCTCAGGCGATCCTCTGGCACCCGATCCGGTTCGACCTTGCCGATGTCCGGGATGGGTTCCCACAGCCCGAGCAATAAGGGCTGCTCCAAGGGCACCGCCGCCGCAGCCAGTGGCTGGAATGGGAACGGCCCCAACAGATCACTGCCGTCCTTCTTGATGGCGTCGCGCACCGCGCCAGGACCACTGGCCTCCCACGGGTCCGCCAACAAGACGGTCTTTCTGACGATGGAAAGTCCGATGGCGTCAAAGGGCTTCAGACCGGCAATGTCAGCGATATCGACCTTGACCTGCCCCGCATAGACGTTGTCGTGCGACAGGCCGAGTTTGCCCGCGAACATGGCGCTGACAACGTTAGGCCGCAGCATGGTTTCCACGCTGGTGCTCACACTCACGTTGTCGTCGAATTTGGCGATCAGGGGATTGCCACGATGATCGAACCAGAGCGTGTTGCGATGCGCGTTGAAGTCGCCCACCTTGTCGCCGGTCTTCACGGGCGCGTCGCTGCTGCTGAAGAAGCGCCGCCGCACCTCCAGGGCCAATTCGGCATCGGACTTCCAGTTGCCGCTGCTCGATGAATGGCGTGCTACCGCCTCAAACGCCACATAGCGACTGGCAAGCGCAGTGGTTTGCGCAATATCCATGTATTTGCCAAGCAGCGGCACGATCAGCAGCAAGGGCACCAGCACCAGGGCCAGCACCACGAATTCAAGCGTGGATTGGCCACGTTGTAAAGATGGGGACTGCCTAGTTTTCATGTGCCAGGGCCTCTGCCGCACAAGGATTGACGCCGGTTTTCGCCTGCTGTACGCGACACCATTTCTGCGTGGAATCTTCGGGACGACCAGCCGCACCAGACAAATCCTCGATGCGGGCACCGGCCGGTGGGTAAAACAGGGCGAGGGGAAGCGCCGCCTGCAGGTCCACCAGTGTGGCCTGTTCGTCCAGCATGAGGATCCCACCCGATACCCATTTGTGGGCGAGAGTGATCTGGCCGCCGGCAGGGGCCTCAGTTCTGAGCAGACACAGGGCATGGCTTGCGCCCTGCGCCAAGATGACTTCTCTAACTTCGCATCGGCGGCCGGCAATCGTCCGCGTACCCATCAATGGCGACACCGTCGCGCCCGGGAACAAAGCGCTATTCCACAAAGCGGCCGTCTGCTTGGCTACGGGCAGGGTATGCGCCGAACGTTGCCAGTGGACGCCGGTTTTTCGATCAGCCAGCTGTTGGTAATCGGTATAACCCGTGTGTGTGAAATGTCGAATGTTCCAAGTGGTGGTCTTTACAACCTCAAGCCGACAAATGGAAGTTTCAATCAATGGATAAGTGATGACCTGCCTGGCGCGCATCTTCTGGGCCGGCGCGAAATATTCGTCCGTCTCAATTCGGCCCGTGTCGCTCAAATTTCCCGAAAAATTGAACGATCGAGCCATTCCCGATGCCTGGGCCACCGCCCCCTCACACTGTTCTCTCCGACCCGTCACATACTTCTCTCCGAACGCCTTGCCAACTTCCGTATTGCCCACCCGCCGCACGTGGATGCCGCCAGGCACTTCGGTGGCGTCCTGGGCCTGCACCGAGCAATACCAAGGCATAAGCACCATGCAAAGCGCGCTCCGTCTGCAGAAGAAGCGAACGCTCATCGTCACCGTTGGAGCGGCAGCAGTCATGGCAGTGTCAGACCTTGAAGTGCCTGTGCCGCGGCACGCTGCGCAGCAGTGATGGGTGCCAGCCTCGCCTGCCAGTAGGGATTGAACAGGTTGCCGTATTCTTCCCGTCCAAACAGCTTGTTGTTTCCGTCCGGTCGTTCAAAATAGACTTCCGCACGCGCCACTGCGGCGCTCTTAGAACGCGCCTGGTTGCCCGCGTAGAGATCCAGACGTCCGCTGGGTTTGACGACGCTACTCCCACCCGAAAAGCGTTGATTGGCGCCGGACTTGGTGACGCGGATGGCCATCGACGTGCGTGGATCCTCATTGTTGTCCTTGACGGCTGTCGTGGACAGATCGTAGAAAGGCGGAATCGCACCACCGGAGATACTCACGGGTGAAAAGCCACTGGCAACGGTAGAGTAGGCCAAGATGCTGGCGATCGGGTTGGTACTGCGGGAGCCGGCATAGTCGTAGCTGGAATCGTCCATGCCGTCCACCGAATAGGCGGATCCGTATCCCACTGGCAACTCGCTGTGCTTGCAGCTGATACCAAAGAAGCCGAAATGCAGCCAGTATTTGTGCCCCGACACCGTGTCCATGGACTTCCATCCATCGGCAAGATCGACGAGTTCGGTACTGCCACGTTTGCGTATTTCAGCGCCCTCGCACAGAGCAACCAGCCCAAAGTTCCAGCTTCGGCTCTGCAGGAAGGCGTCACGTCCATCGTTCACCAACTGACCCATTCGCTTGCGCTCATCCTTGCTTTCGTAGCGTTGGGTAAAGCCGTTGAAATCATCGCTGAGCGGCAGAAAGTCAACAGCCGCATCCGGATCATTTTTTTTTGCGACCTGGTTCATGAGCCAGTTGCGGTCAATCAAAGCCGTTGTGTCCATGAGCTTTTGGGAGACCTTGAGGGCGTTGATGGTTCCATCGTGCAAGGTGACAGCCCCGGCAAAGGCGTAGGTAATGAGGTCCATGAATTCCGCCACCGCATCCAAGGCCGCTGACAGTGCTTCGCCCACATAAGGTATCAAGCTGACCCAGGGAGAGATGTTGCTCGCCGCAGTGCCGGCGTATTTGGCCCAGGATGCAAGGCCCACTGCCTGCCCGATGGCAATCTCGTTGGCGATGATGGCGCGATTGGTATACGCGTCGTAGTTCAATACACGCGCTTCAAATACGCCAGCGCTGTAGGCCACCGCATCGGCCGTGTTGGTGAGGCGGATCTTCTCCTGCACCAACTGGCCGCTGTTGAACATGAAAAAAACCGTTGCTGCGACAGCTGCGAGCAGAACCAGCGCCAAGGGCAAAGCCTGGCCCGCAGAGTGGAATTTGCGTGCGGCTTTCATGCTGACGGAATGTTGCGGATTACCTCAACTTGAGGTGGCGCTCAGGACGTGTCTACTTGTCCTTTTGGTTGGTGTAGCTTTCCAAAGTGTTTTTGGTATCGGCACTTTTCGCAGCATTTTCAGCTGCCTTCGCGGCCTTCGCCTGCCCTGTATTCGTCGCACCCGCCAACTCCTCGGCCATGGAAGCCGTTTGATTGCGCACGGTCTGCCCGAAATACTGGTAGACGGCGATCGCGGCGATGGCGACCATGGCGACGATGATGATGTACTCGGTCATGCCCTGACCGCGTTGGGGGATGTGAAGCTGAAATGAACGCATGATGGAACTCCGGTTTTCAGGGGAGGAGACTCGTGTCGTACCGACGAAAAGGCAACGACTGCGTTCATGTTCCGTCCGTAGGCCTTGCGCCGCCATAGTGCGTTTGGCCTATGGACTTGTTGAAACAATAACTGCCGGCAACGACTGAAGGACGATCCCTTGCCTACAAAACCAGATGCCGCCGCATCGCTTCCGCCGAGGCCTGGGCACGCGTGTTGACTTTCATCTTGACCAAAATGGTTTGCGCCTGGTTCTTCACGGTGTTGGTCGATATCTGCAGAATCGACGCTATTTCACTGTTGGTCTTGCCCTGACATATCCAGCTCAGCACTTCGTTTTCGCGCTCGGTCAGGAGTTGCCCAGGCGGCGAAAACAGGGTCTTGGGAATTGCACTCGGTCGCATGCAACGCAGCAGGGCGTCGTGCATTCCCGGCACCATCAGCTTGAGCAGCTTGGTGTGCGTCGCTGCGGGCGCGGACGGCATGCCAAGAAAACTGAAAAAAGACAATTGATCCCGGTGGATGTCGAACAGGCCATGAGCGGCCACGTTTTGCAGACCACTGTCCCGAAAGCCCTTCAGATTGCCGGCGCCGAATCCTGTGCCATCGCGTGCCAGATCAAACATTTGCGGCTCTCCACTCTGCAGCCAGCGCTGCATCCAGAATGTCTGGTATCGATCGCGCTCAGCTTGCGTCTGCGCCAGCCAGCTTTCGGGGATATTCACCGCGATCATCGACTGCGGCTTGATGCCGGAGTGGAACACTTTTCCAGTCACCGCCAGAAAGGCCCGATGCGGAAGAAAACCCTGCACGTCGGTCTGACTCCACCATAAAAAGTCGTCCTTGGTGGACACCTGATCGAGCGACGACAGGGCTTCAATCAGGGCCACACCGTCGATCGCGCCAACAGATGGGTCAATCCACGGCATACTTGGCTCCATCATTGGCGCGACCGCGACCGGCTACCATCAGCACGATCAGTGCACCCTCGTGCTTGGGCGCCATGAACAAGTTGAAATTCAGCATCTTCCTCCCTCCAATGAAGCGTCCCAGCCTAGGTTCACCACCCCCAGCACGGTTGCGAAAAATCAAAATTGCCTGAACCCCGCCAACTCGCTGTGCTGCATCCTTTGTCATGACCATTCTTCTGGCGCCCATGGAGGGCCTACTCGATTTTGTGCTGCGCGACATCCTGACCCGTGTCGGTGGCGTGGACCGTTGCGTGTCGGAGTTCATTCGCGTCACCAACAGTTTGCTGCCAGACCGCGCCTTCATCCGCGTCGTGCCCGAGTTGCTGCACGGCGGGCTCACTTTCGCCGGCGTGCCGGTACGCGCCCAATTGCTGGGCTCTGACCCGGTCTGCCTGGCCGAGAATGCCGCAGCTCTGGCCGCGCTGGGGCCGCACGGCATCGACCTGAATTTCGGTTGTCCGGCCAAGGTGGTGAACCGCCATGGCGGTGGTGCCGCGCTGCTGGACGAACCCGAACTGCTCATGACCATCGTGGCGGCCGTACGGCGCGCCGTGCCGGCGCACATGCCGGTTTCCGCCAAGATGCGCCTGGGCGTGCACGATGCCACGCGCGCCGTGGAATGCGCGCTGGCCATTGCCGAGGCAGGAGCGGATGAACTGGTGGTGCATGCGCGCACCCGCGCCGACGCCTACCGCCCGCCGGCCTATTGGGAGCACGTTGCCGACATCCGTGCGGCTGTGAACATTCCGGTCGTGGCCAATGGCGAAATCTGGAACGTACAGGATGCCTTGCGCTGTCGCGAGGTGTCGGGCTGCTCGATGCTGATGCTGGGTCGCGGCATGGTCACCGACCCGGGGCTGGCGCTGGCCATCCGTGGCGCCCAGTCCAACGGGGTGCAGCACGGTGTGCCCGGCGTGACGTGGCAATCGTTGCTGCCGCTCATAGCGGATTTTTGGCATCTGGTGCGCGCGCGCCTGGAGCGGCGTCAACAGGCCGGACGACTCAAGCAGTGGCTGAATTTCTTGCGGCGCCGCTACCCGCAGGCCGAACGGGCCTACCTGGCGCTGCGCACTGTCAACGATCCCGCGCTTATCGACCAGTGGCTGGCGCTGGAGGCAGCAAAGACGTGATGAAAGCGTCGACGGCATCGGTGTAGCTGCCGGCCAGCCCCAATTGTTGGTTCACGTCCTTGTGCGACAGGTCCTGCTCCAGCAGGCTGGCCCGTACCTGATGCACTTGCGCCTGCGCCACAAAATTCTGCGCCTGCGGGCAGGATTCGGCCCTGCGACTGGAACACACGACGAGCACCGGCAGGGTACTGGCAGACAACTGCTGATACGGCGAAGTCGCGTTCCACTGCGACCGGTCGTGGCCAAAAACGCGGTCGTAGATACGCGGGTGCGCAGCCGTCATGATCTGCACCACGTTCAGCGCGGCGCTGTCCAGGGCTACCGCGCCCAGCCATGGCGAGGCCCCCTGCTGCAGGGCGAGCGCAGGTGCGGAAGACAAAAGTGCCACCTGATGCGCGCCGGAAGAGTGTCCCATCAAAATGAATTTGTGGGGGTCCGCGCCCCATGCGGCAGCACGGGTCTGCGCCGCGGCCAGTGCCTGCGCGATGTCCTGTGCCTGTTCCAGTGGCGTGACTTGCGGCACACGCCGGTAATCCACCGAAATGAAAACAAAGCCGCGCCCGACCCAATGTGAAATCTTGTTCTCCACCACGCCCCTGGCCGCCTTGTCGCCCAGGCTCCAGGCGCCGCCATGCACCATGAAGATCACTGGCGCTGCAACGGGTTGGGGTGGCAGATAAACGTCCATGCGCTGGTGTTCGTCCGCACCATAGGGCAGATCACGCAGCAGCTGGAACTGTGCCATGGATTGCGGCTTTTCAGCTGCGATCGTCCCGGCCTGAACACCGCTGAGAAAAGCCAACAGGACCAGGCCTAGTTTCAAACGCCAAAGCATGGGCTCCTCCCAGGTGCCGGCAGCGGCCATCTCGAGGCCGAATCAGACCGCGCGGGTTTTCAGGTTTCCTTGGAAATCTTGATGGACGGAAACTTGGACGAAAAATCCTTGTTCTTGGCCGCGATGGACACCGCCACCTGGCGCGCCACGGCCTTGTAGATGCCGGCGACTTCGCCGTCCGGATCGGCCACCACGGTGGGCTTGCCGCTGTCGGCCTGCAACCGGATCTGCATGTCCAGCGGCAGGGCGCCAAGGTAGTCCATGCCGTATTCCGCCGCCATTTTCTTGCCGCCGTCGGAGCCGAAAATGTGCTCCACATGGCCGCAGTTGCTGCACACGTGCACTGCCATGTTTTCCACGATGCCCAGGATGGGAACGCCCACCTTCTCGAACATCTTGATGCCCTTCTTCGCGTCCAGCAGGGCGATGTCCTGCGGCGTGGTGACGATCACCGCGCCGGTCATGGGAACACGCTGCGACAGCGTCAGCTGGATGTCGCCGGTGCCGGGTGGCATGTCGACGATCAGGTAGTCCAGGTCTTTCCAGTTGGTCTGACGCAGCAGTTGCTCCAGCGCCTGCGTGGCCATCGGGCCGCGCCAGATCATGGCTTCGTCCTGCGCCACCAGAAAGCCGATGGACATGACCTGCAGTCCGTAGTTCTCCAGCGGCTCCATGTTGGTGCCGTCCAGGCTTTCCGGGCGCCCTTCAATGCCCATCATCATGGGCAGGCTGGGTCCGTAGATGTCGGCGTCGAGCAGGCCCACGGTCGCGCCCTCGGCGGCCAGCGCCAGCGCCAGGTTCACGGCGGTGGTGCTCTTGCCCACCCCGCCCTTGCCGGAGGCCACAGCCACGATGTTCTTCACCCGCGGCAACAGGGCCACGCCGCGCTGCACGGCGTGCGCCGTGATCTTGCTGGTGACGTTGACTGAGACGTTCTTCACGCCCGCCACCGTCTTGGCAGCGGCGATCAGCGCCTTGCGGAATTCGGGGATCTGGCTCTTCGCGGGATAACCCAGCTCCACATCAAAGGCCACGTCACCGTCGGTCAAGCTGAGGTTTCTGAGCGCCTTGCTGGATACAAAGTCATCGCCGGTATTGGGGTCGATGACGCTCTTGAGCGCGGCGCTGATGTCTTGTGCTGTCACTGTCATGGGGATCCCTGAGTCGGTTGAGTAGTACGGTCGAGTTTAGCCAACCCGGCTTTGACCTTACCGTGGGGCAGCAAATCAGGGTTTACCCATGACCCCGTCTGAAGCAGTGTTTCTGGCCTGTTTTACGGGTCTAATCTGCCAAGCTGTTCCACCCAGTCCCACGGAGCCCACAACTTGCCTGCCATCGAAACCGAACGCGCCGGGTTGCTGCTCACAGGCGGTGGCGCCCGCGCGGCCTACCAGGTGGGTGTGCTCGAAGCCATTGCCGACCTGCGTCGTGCCTGCGGCGCACAGCACACGGGCAACCCCTTTCCGATCATTACCGGAACTTCGGCCGGTGCCCTCAACGCCGCGGCGCTGGCCTGCGGTTCGGACGATTTCGACCTGTCGGTGCGACGCATCGTCAAGGTGTGGAAGAACTTCAGCGCCGCCCAGGTGTACCGCTCCGACTCGTTCAGCGTGATGCGCAGCGGGGCGCGCTGGCTGACCCTGTTGTCCATAGGCTGGATCGTGGCCAAGTGGCGTCGCGTGCGCCCGCGCTCGCTGCTGGACAACACGCCCCTGCACGAGCTGCTGGCAAACATGGTGCCGCTGGAACGACTGCCGCAATTGATTCAGGATGGTCATATCCAGGCGCTGGCGATCACCGCGTCGAGCTACAGCTCGGGCGAACACGTGACCTTTTTTCAGGGCGCCTCGCACCTCAAACCCTGGGTGCGCTCGCAGCGCTTTGGCGTGCGCGAGCAGATCACGCAGGAGCACCTGCTGGCGTCCTCGGCGATTCCCTTTGTCTTCCCGGCCATGCCCTTGCCCTTGAACGGGCACACCGAGTATTTCGGCGACGGCTCCATGCGCCAGTCCGCGCCGATCGCCGGCGCCATTCACCTGGGCGCGCGGCGCGTGCTGGTGGTGGGTGCAGGTCGCATGCACGAACCCAAACTGCCGGGCGCCGAACAAGTGGCGAACCACTACCCGTCGCTGGCGCAGATTGCCGGCCACACCTTGTCGAACATCTTTCTGGATGCCCTGGCGGTGGACGTGGAGCGCATGCGGCGCATCAACCGCACGCTGACGCTGATCCCGCTCGAGGCGCAGCACGCCAGCCCCTTGCGCCCCATCGAACTGCTGGTGATTGCGCCCTCGCAACGCCTGGACGAAGTCGCCGCGCGGCACATTGACTCGCTGCCGGTCGCGGTGCGCACCATGCTGGGTGCTTTGGGCGTGTCCTCCAAGGCTTCGGACGTGAAGGGCGCGGCCCTGGCCAGCTACCTGTTGTTCGAATCGGGCTACACCCGGGAGCTCATGGCCCTGGGCTACGCCGACGCGCTGGCGCAAAGCGAGGAGGTGCGCAATTTCTTTGGCTGGTACGAGGAGCCGGTGAAGTTCGCCAGGGAGGCCTGATCTCGTCATTGCGAGCGGGTTCTTGGGGGTCAGACGCCAAGAACCCACGGGGACTAAAATCAAAGTCCGTTTCTGAAAGCCGCCCCCGCATGCCACGCCAACTCTTCGTCACCACCGCCCTGCCCTACGCCAACGCTGGCTTCCACATCGGCCACATGATGGAGTACATCCAGGCCGACATCTGGGTGCGGCACCAACGCATGGCGGGCAACGTGGTGCATTTCGTCTGCGCCGACGACGCGCATGGCGCGCCGATCATGATCGCGGCGGAAAAGGCCGAAAAAACGCCGCAGCAGTTCGTCGCCGACATCGCCGCCGGCCGCAAGCAGTACCTGGACGGTTTTCACATCGGTTTTGACAACTGGCATTCCACCGACGGCGTGGAAAACCACGAGTTGGCGCAGGCCATCTACCGCGACCTGCGCAGCGCGGGACTGATCAAAACCAAGACCATCGAGCAGTTCTTCGATCCGCAAAAGCAGATGTTCCTGCCCGACCGCTTCATCAAGGGCGAGTGCCCCAAATGTGCTGCCAAGGAGCAGTACGGCGACAACTGCGAAGTCTGCGGTGCGGTTTATGCCCCCACCGACCTGAAGGACCCGTACTCGGCGCTCAGCGGCGTCACGCCCGTGTTGCGCAATTCAGAGCATTACTTCTTCCAGTTGTCGGACCCGCGCTGCCTGGCTTTTCTGGAGCAATGGACCCAGGAAGAAGGCCATCTGCAAACCGAGGTCTACAACAAGATCAAGGAGTGGCTCACACCGAACGAGGACGGGGTTCGGGACCTGGGCGACTGGGACATCAGCCGCGACGCGCCCTACTTCGGCATCGAGATTCCGGACGCGCCGGGAAAGTACTTCTACGTCTGGCTGGACGCGCCCATAGGCTACCTGGCCTCGCTGAAGAACTACTTGGGGAAAATAGGCGTGGACTACGACGCCTTCATGGCCGACCCCGCAACCGAGCAGTACCATTTCATTGGCAAGGACATCATCACTTTTCACACCCTGTTCTGGCCGGCGATGCTGCATTTCAGCGGGCGCAAGACGCCCAACGCCATTTTCGTGCACGGCTTCCTCACGGTGAACGCCGAGAAGATGAGCAAGAGCCGCGGCACCGGGCTGAACCCGCTGAAGTACCTGGAACTGGGCATGAACCCCGAGTGGCTGCGTTACTACATCGCCGCCAAGCTCAACGCGCGCAATGAAGACATCGACTTCAACCCGGAAGACTTCATGCAGCGCGTGAACTCCGACCTGGTGGGCAAGTTCATCAACATCGCCAGCCGTGCCGCAGGATTCCTGAGCAAGCGCTTCGGCGGCCAACTCGGCGCGATCTCGCCCGACGGCGCGGGCCTGCTGGACATCGTGCGCGCCAAGAACGAAGAGCTGCAGCAGTGCTACGAAACCCGCGAATACGGCCGCGCGCTGCGCGAAATCATGCTGCTGGCGGACCGCGTGAACGAATACGTGGACCAGAACAAGCCCTGGGAGCTGGCAAAAAAGGAAGGCATGGAGGCGCGCCTGCACGACGTCTGCAGCGTCTGCATCGAATCCTTCCGTCTGCTCGCGCTCTACCTCAAGCCCGTGCTGCCAACACTGGCGGCGCAGGTGGAGGCCTTCCTGAACATCCCCGCAATGGACTGGTCCGCAGCGGCGCAACCCCTGGGCCTGGGCCACGCCATCGGCGACTACCAGCACCTGATGCAGCGCGTCGACATCAAGCAGCTCGAAGCTTTGTTTGAGGCACCTGCGCAAAGTGCTGCCCCCACGGTCGGCGCTGGCGCGTCCTCACTGCCCCAAGCAACGCACAGCGGCGTGGCCACCGAGCATGAACAAGTCGGGCCCAAGCTGCCCGGCGGCGAAGCCTTCGCGCCCACCATCTCGATCGACGACTTCGCCAAGATCGACCTGCGCATCGCGAAGATCGTGCAATGCGCAAAGGTGGAGGGCTCGACCAAGCTGCTGCAGTTGACGCTGGACGTGGGCGAAGGCGTTGATGATCAGGGCATCGCCATCACGCGCAACGTGTTCAGCGGCATAGCCTCCAGCTACCAGCCGGAACAGCTGATCGGTCAGTTGACCGTGCTGGTGGCGAATCTGGCGCCGCGCAAGATGAAGTTTGGCATCAGCCAGGGCATGGTGCTGGCGGCCAGCGCAGCGAATGAAAAAGCCCAACCCGGCATCTACATCCTGAACCCGGGACCTGGCGCCCAACCCGGCATGCGCGTTCGCTGAATGAACTGAACCGGCTGCCTTGAACGCCCTGCTCAGCGCCGTCCTTGTACTGCTGCTGGGCGCGGGAGCCTGTTTGCTGCCGCTGCGCAATGCCACACGCGCGTCCATCGGCGTGCTGTCGCAAGCGCTGGCCACGGCCCTGGTCTGGAGCACATTGGCACCGGTGCTGTTCCATGGCAGCGTGCTCACGGGCGAACTCGCCTGGGCCTATCCGGTGGGCACCTTGCGCGTGCGCCTGGATGCGCTGGGCGCCTTCTTCCTGGCCTGGTCCCTGCCCATGACGCTGCTGGGCAGCGTGTACGCGGTGGGCTACATGCGCAAACACTTTGACAGCACGCGCCATCTGGGCGTGCATTACGCACTGCTGAACCTGACCTCGCTGTCCTTCATCCTGGTCTACACCGCAGAGCACGCGCTGGTGTTCCTGCTGGGCTGGGAGATCGCCGCGCTGGCCGCCTGGCTGCTGGTGATCTGGGACTACACCAACCAGAAGGTGCGCTTTGCCGGCTTCAACTACCTGGTGTCCACGCACATCGGGCTGATCTTTCTGGTCGCGGCCTTCATGACCATGTACGCGCATTCCGCCTCCTGGGAACTGGCCAGCTTCGGCCTGTGGCTGCGCAGCCATGGCGGCTCCGAACGCAACCTGGTGTTCCTGCTGCTGGTGGCCAGCTTCGGCCTGAAGTCGGCGTTCTTCCCCTTCCACTCCTGGCTGCCGCGTGCCCACGCCGCAGCCCCTGCCCATGTCTCGGCGCTGATGTCGGGCGTGATCCACAAGGCCGGGCTGTACGCCCTGCTGCGCTTCATCTTTTTGATCGGCAAACCCGACGCCTGGATGGGCTGGTTCCTGATCGGCTTTTGTGCCCTGTCGGCCCTGGTGGGTGCGCTCTACACCGTGAGCCAGCGCGACCTGAAGCGCCTGCTCGGCTACTCCTCCACAGAAAACGTCGGCATCGCCGGCATCGGTTTTGGCGTGGGCTGTCTGGGCCTGTCCTGGGACCAGCCGGCCCTGGTGGCGCTGGGTTTTGCCGGCGGGCTGCTGCACCTGCTGAACCACGCCTTCTTCAAATGCCAGTTGTTCTATGCCGCCGGCGCCGTGTACCAGGCCACGCACACGGTGGACCTGGAGCGGCTGGGCGGCCTGGCGCGCCTCATGCCCTGGACCGCGGCGAGCTTTCTGCTCGGCGGCGTGGCAATCTCGGCGCTGCCGCCGCTGAACGGCTTCACCAGCGAATTCGTCATCTACTCCGGCCTGTTCCGCGGCGCCACCAGCACCGGCGCGCAGGTGGCACTGTGCGCGGTCGCTGCCGTACTGGCCTTTGTCGGCGCGGTCTCGGCTTTGAGCATCACGCGCGCCTTTGGCGTGATCTTTCTGGGCAGCCCGCGCGACCCCACCGTGCATCCACCATCGGAGGTGAGCCGCTGGATGCTGCTGCCCATGGGAGTGCATTCGGCCGGGGTGATGCTGCTCGGCGTACTGCCGGTGCTGGGTTTCATGCTGGTGCGAGGTTCGGCGGAAATTGCCCTGGCCCTGCTGCCGCCAGGCCGCCCCGACATGCTGCAGCCGATCAGCGACAGCCTGACACGCATCGGCCTGATTTCAGGGTCATTGGCAATGCTCGTGGGACTGATCCTGTGGCTGCGCTCGCGCGCCACACCGGCGCCGACCCAGCCCACCTGGGGTTGCGGCTACGCCCTGCCCAGCGCACGCATGCAGTACACGGCTGCCAGTTTTTCCTGGGACTTCAGCGCGCGCTTTCGCGGCGTGCTGGTGATGCTGCGCCGCCAAAAAGCGCCAACCGGCTATTTCCCGACCGACGGCTACGTCATCACCGACTGCGTGGACGCGGTGGAACGCCGGCTGTTTTCGGTCGTGGCGCACGGCGACGCCTCGGCCAACGAGCTCTCGCAGCGCCTGCACGAGGACGATCCGCGCATCGCCTTTGGCGCGACGCTGCTGTTCATCGTGCTGCTCGGCGGTCTGGTGGTGCTGACAGCGGGGCCGCTGCCATGATGTTGACTGTCGCCCATGTGGCCATCGTGCTGCTCATGCCCTTTTTGCTGGTGGGCCTGGTGAATCGCACCAAGTCGCTGTGGGCCGGTCGCAAAGGTCCGGGCCTGTGGCAGTCGCTGTGGGACCTGCTGCGCCTGCTGCACAAACGCCCGGTGTTCAGCGCGGCGAGCACGCCGCTGTTTCGCGCCGGCGCCTGGGTGGTGCTCGTGGCCTCGCTGCTGGCGGCACTGATCGCCCCCATCGTCGGGCAGTTCGCGCCGCTGCAATTCGATTTCGACTTCATCCTGTTCGCCTACACGCTGGGCCTGGCGCGCATCTTCCTGATGCTCTCGGCCATGGACGTGGGCAGTTCCTTCGAGGGCATGGGCAGCGCGCGCGAGGCCTCCTTCACCGCGTTCGTCGAGCCGGCGCTTTTTCTGCTGCTGGGTGCGGCCGCCGTGGCCACGCACCAGACCAGCTTCGCCGCGCTTCTGGTGCAGTTGCAGGACAGCCCGGCCTTCTTCGGGCTGGCCTGGCCCGCCGTCATGGTGCTGTTCATCCTGCTGCAGGCTGAAGCATCGAGAGTTCCGGTGGATGACCCGCTGACCCATCTGGAGCTGACCATGGTGCACGAGGTCATGGTGTTGGACCACAGCGGCCCGGAGCTCGCCGCCATGCAGTACGCCGCCGCACTGAAGATGACGGTCTACGCGGGACTCATCGCGGCGCTGCTCAATCCCGTGGACGCAACTGTTGCGCCGGCGTTCAGCCTGCTGGCCGCATTGCTCATCATGGCCACGGTGGCCGTGACCTTGGGATGCATCGAATCGCTGGTGGCGCGCCTGCCGATGCGCCAGGTGCCGCGTTACCTGATGCTGGCCTCGCTGCTGGCGGCGCTGTGCCTGCTGGCAGCAGGCTGGACGGTGAGGTCCTGATGGCGTCGCTGCCCCTGGTCTTGTTCCTCGTCGCCGTGGTGCTGCCGGTGTTCTTCAGCAAGCTGCGCGCCGCGCCCGTGTGGCTGGCCGTGCAGGCACTGGCCCTGGCCTGGAACGGCTGGATGCGCAGCAGCGAACTGTCGGCCCACACCCTGGGCGCGCTGGCCGAAGTGCTGGTGCTGCGCACGCTGCTGGCGCCCTGGCTGCTGCGCCGCGCCATCCGGCTGCGCGCTGAGCCCAACCTCGACCTGATGCCGTCCAACCTCTTCACTTGGGTCGTGGCCAGTGCGTTGCTGGTGCTGGCCTTCCAGTTCGGCGCGCCCAGCATGAGCGACGCGCAGGCACTGACCCTGGGCGTCATCGGCGCGACCGTGGCCGTGGCCTTGCTGCTGCTGTCCACCAACAGCGCACCGCCGGCGCAGCTCGTGGCCCTGCTGTTTCTGGAGAACGCGCTGGCACTGTTCGAGTCCCTGCTGCCCGAACCCTGGCCGCTGCCGGTGCACGCCGCCCTGAGCGGCATCTACCTGCTGACCGTGGGCGTGGGTGGGTGGCTGATCGCCGCGCGCGAGGAGACCCAATGAGTTCGACCGAAGTCATGGACGCGCCGCTGCACAGCGAACTGCACCACCGCTGGGTTGGGCCGACGCTGGTGGCCATCGCGCTGGTGAATCTGCTGTGCTGGATCGGCGTCTTCGTGCAGACGCCCCTGAGCGACATGCCGCTGTACTTTGGCAGGCGCTACTTCGTGCTTGACGCCACCTCCATGCTGTTCCTGCTGGTGATCAACAGCGTGTTCTTAGGGATCAGCGTGTACATGGCCTCTCGCGTCAACACCTCACAAACATTGGCCAGCCACATGGCGAGCCGCACCGGTCTCACGCTGGCCTTCATGCTGGCCATGAACCTGGGCGTGATGGCAAACAACCTGCTGCTGCTGTGGGCATTCATCGAGCTCACCACGCTGTGTGCCGCGCCGCTGGTGGCGCAGGGTGACGCCATCGCTCCGCGGCGCGTCGCCTGGAGCTACCTGCTGTACTCCAGCATCTCGCTGGCGCTGACCTTTCTGGGCATCATGTGCCTGACGCGCTCCGCCCACCTGCATGGGCTGGAAATGAATTTCGCGCTGGACCTGATGGCGCGCGGCCTGCCTGTGGTGGGCGACAGTTGGCAGCGCCTGGGCTTGGCGCTGATGCTGTTTGGCCTCGGGTCCAAGCTGGGCCTGGCGCCCCTGTACAACTGGATGCCCGCCACCTACGAGGCAGCGCCCACCAGCACCAGCGCCCTGCTCGCCGCCATCCAGTTCAACATCAGTGTGGTGGCGGTGTTTCGCATCCTGCACATCTTTCGCGGCCAGGATCCGGGCTTCGTGTCGCACGAGCTGCTGCTCATGGGTTGTTTGTCGCTGGTCGTGGCCGCCGTGCAGGTGATGGCGGCGCGCAGCTACAAGCGGCTTGTGGCCTACGCCTGCGTCAGCTCATCCGGCGTGATCGCCATCGGCCTGTCGGTGGGCAAGGCCGCAGCCTACGGCGTGCTGCTCTACATCGTGAGCAACGCCTTCGTCAAGGCCCTGCTGTTCCTCACGGCGGGACGGCTGCGCGCGGTTTACGGCACGAACGAAATCCGGGCGCTGAGCGGCGTGATTCGCGTCCTGCCCTTCTCCGGGCTGATGTTCGCGGTGGGCGTTTTTGCCCTGCTCGGTTTCCCGCCCTTTGGCAGTTTTCTGGCCGAGATGCTGATCCTGTCGGGCATCGTGCAGGCCGGCAACATGATGGCCTTCAGCCTGATGTGCACCATGCTGACCATCATCTTCGTCGCCACCGGACGCTCCATCTTCCCCATGCTGTGGGGCGCGTCGAACCGCAGCGGTGGGCAGGTCCACGAGTCCTGGGTCACGACCCTGCCCAAACTGGGCTTCGTGCTGGTGCTGGTGCTGCTGGGCGTGTACACGCCCGACCCCATCAGCCGCCTGCTGGTGCAGGTGGCGCAGTCGATTGGAGGCCAATGATGGGTGAACCGGTCTTGCTGCTGCCAACTGCTGACCTCCGGCCCGAGCCTCTGGCGGCCTGGGCCGATGCCTGCGCGCAACGCCTGAGCGCGGGCGAGCGCATGCTGACGCTGTATGGCCGCCCGGCGCACACCGAGGTCATCACCACGGCCGTGCTGCTGGGGCCAAACGGCGCCTTGAGCGTGCTGCGCGGCTGTGGCCCGGTCGGCAACTCCTACCCGTCGCTCACCGCGCTTTTTCCCGCCGTGCAGATGCTGGAGCGCGAATTGTGGGAGCAGACCGGGCTCACGCCCACCGGTCACCCCTGGCTCAAACCCGTGCGCTTTGCGGGCGTGCGCCAGCAGGCCATGGCCGACTACCCGTTCTTCCACATGCGCGGCCAGGAACTGCACGAGGTGGGCGTGGGCCCGATCCACGCCAGCGTGATCGAGCCTGGTCATTTCCGCTTCCAGTGCCTGGGCGAAGAAGTGCAGCACCTGGAAATCCAGCTCGGCTACCAGCACAGGGGCGTGGAGGCGCTGCTGCTGCAGCGTGCGCCCCTGTCCCAGACTTCGACCATCGAGACCGTGGTGGGCGACTCCAGCGTCGCCTACGCCTGGGGCCATTGCGCGGCCATCGAAGCCCTCGCCGGCCATGCTGTCGACCCGGCAGTGGAACGGGTTCGCGGCGTGGCGCTGGAGTTGGAGCGCGTGGCCATGCACCTGGCATCGCTCGGCGGCCTGGCCACGGACATTGCTTTCCTGCAGGGTGGCGCCAGCTACGGGCGCCTGCGCACCGCCATCATCAACGCTTCCATGCGCGCCTGCGGCAGCCGCTTTGGCCGCGGCTGGCTGCGTCCCGGCGGCGTGCGTATTGGCATTGACGATGAATTGCGCCAGGACCTGCTCGTCACCCTGAGCGCCTTTGCCAC
Organism: uncultured beta proteobacterium; assembly: GCA_903830985.1. Lineage (GTDB taxonomy): Bacteria > Pseudomonadota > Gammaproteobacteria > Burkholderiales > Burkholderiaceae_C > CAIKVZ01. Next base: position 45,831 of record CAIKVZ010000167.1, on the reverse strand, counting down.
GGACCTGGCGCAGGTGAACCGGCTGATGCACGAATCCCGCAGCGTGCGGGCGCGCTTTCAGGGCGTGGGTGTCATCAGCCAGGCCGACGCCCTGGGCCTGGGCTTGGTGGGGCTGGTGGCACGCGCCAGCGGCGTCGCCATCGACACGCGTACCGAACTGCCCGGTCGCCTTTTTCAGGCCCGACCGATCCCGTTGCTGACCGGGTTGGACGGCGACTGCTGGTCACGCACCGAACTGCGCATGCGGGAAATCGACGCCTCGGTGGTCTGGCTGAACCAGGTCCTGAAAGAACCCGATCTGGACCTGCGCGCGACAGAACTGCTGGCGGCCAACACCCCCCTGCAGCCCGAAGCGCTGTGCATTTCACTGACCGAGGGCTTTCGCGGCGAAGTCGTGCAGGTGCTGGAAACCGACGCTGCCGGGCGCCTGGCTCACTGCAAGCTGCAGGACCCGTCGCTGAAGAACTGGTTTGGCCTGGCCCTGTGCATGCGAAACAACGCGATCTCGGATTTCCCGATCTGCAACAAGAGTTTCGATCTCTCCTATTGCGGCAATGACCTCTAGTAAAGCCCCGCTGGCACTAAGGCTTGGGTTCAATGCAGTCCGGCAGCCGTTTGGGCGCCTTGATGCGAAGCTGCTTGTTGATGTTCATTCGGCCGAAAACGACCTCGATGTCGGAGCGCGCCACCTCGAATTCGCCGGCCAGAAACTTCACCATGTGGTCCGTGGCGCGTCCGGCCTTGGGCGCTTCGGTGACACTGACCTTGAGTTGCTGGCCCTTGACCTTGCCGATGGCGTCCCGGGAGGCCGAGGGCGTGCCCAGGATGTTCAGCACCAGGGTGTCACCGTCCCAGCAGTGAAAGCCCTTCATCGTTGTTCTTGGGGTGGCCATGGTGTTGTGCTTAAGGGTTGGCAAAGGCTTGCAAGCACCGATGGTAGCGCCGTGACCCAAACGTAAAATGAGCACTGATGTTTAACGCCATTGCCGTCAGAATTTCCCAGGGGAAACAGTACATCCCCGATCCGCGCCAAGCGCAACCCACTGGCCTGCGTGGCGCGCCGCTGATTTCCGCGGTGGATTGCGGTGTCGGCTGCAGCGCCTGTCTTGCGGTCTGCCCGACCGACGCGATTGCCTTGACGCCCCTGCGCATTGATCTGGGGCGCTGCGTGCTGTGCGGCGACTGCGCGCCAGTGTGCCCGAGCCAAAAAATCAGCTTCAACGCCAACTACCGCATCGCCGGCACTGACCGTGCGGCGCTGGTGGTGAGCGCGCAGCGCCTGGCACCGGACCCGATCCAGGTCTCGGCCGCGCTGCGACTACGCTTTGGCCGTTCGCTGAAGCTGCGCTCGGTGTCGGCCGGTGGCTGCAACGGCTGTGAACTGGAGATCAACGCGCTGTCGAACGTGAATTTCGACCTGGGGCGCTACGGCATCGACATCGTGGCCTCGCCGCGCCACGCCGACGCACTGGTGCTGTCGGGCCCCATCACACGCCACATGCAGGACGCGCTGCAGCAGTGCTGGGACGCCATGCCCGAACCCCGCTTCCTGATCGCGGTGGGCGCCTGCGCCATCTCCGGTGGAGCCTTTGCCGGCTCGCCGGCGCTGGACCGCAGCTTTTTGGACCGCGTGGTTCCCACGCTTTACGTCCCGGGCTGCCCGGCGCATCCGCTGAGCTTCGTTTGCGGGATACTGGACCTGCTGGGCATCGCCAGTGACCGTTGAACCCTGGCGCCCGATGCAGGCCCTGAATTCAACACCACCGGGCAGCTTGCCGGAACGCAACCATGACCTGCGTCAAAAACAACAGGTACGAAGCCTATAACATGCAGGCCGGCCTGAGTGAACGGTTTAACATCGCCCACGAATCATTTCGCCACCACAACCACCCAAGAGACGAAGGACACCATGACTGCTGAAACTGCAAAAATCATCTACACCTTGACAGACGAAGCGCCGCTGCTGGCGACCTCGGCGTTTCTGCCGGTGATTCGAACCTTTGCCGCGCCCGCTGGCGTTGACGTGGCCGAGTGCGACATCTCGGTCGCATCCCGGGTGCTGGCCGATTTCCCCGAATACCTGACCGACGCCCAAAAGGTGCCCGACAACCTGGCCGAACTGGGCCGACTGACGCACCTGCCAGACACCAACATCATCAAGCTGCCCAACATCAGCGCTTCCGTGGGCCAGCTCATCGCCTGCATCAAGGAACTGCAGTCCAAGGGCTATGCCGTTCCCGACTATCCGGAAGATCCCAAGACCGACGCCGACAAGGCCATCCGCGCCCGCTACGCCCGCTGCATCGGCAGCGCGGTGAACCCCGTGCTGCGCGAGGGCAACTCGGACCGCCGTGCCCCCCTGGCCGTGAAGAACTATGCCCGCAAGCACCCGCACTCCATGGCCGACTGGAGCCAGGCATCGCGCAGCCACGTCTCGCACATGCACCATGGCGACTTCTACCACGGTGAGAAGTCCCTGACGCTGGACAAGGCGCGCGACGTGAAGATGGAGTTGATCACCAAAGGCGGCAAGACCATCGTGTTCAAGCCCCTGACCAAACTGCTCGCCGGCGAGATCATCGACAGCATGTTCATGAGCAAGAAGGCGCTGCTGGAGTTCTATGAGAAAGAGATCGAAGACGCGCACAAGACCGGCGTGATGTTCTCGCTGCACGTCAAGGCCACGATGATGAAGGTCTCGCACCCCATCGTCTTCGGTCACTGCGTGCGCATCTTCTACAAGGACGCGTTCGAGAAACACGCCAAGCTGTTCGACCAGTTGGGCGTGAACGTGAACAACGGCATGATCAACCTGTACGACAAGATTGCCACCCTGCCGCAGTCGCAGCGCGAGGAGATCATCGCGGACCTGCACGCCTGCCACGAGCACCGCCCCGAACTGGCGATGGTGGACTCGGCCAAGGGCATCACCAATTTCCACTCGCCCAACGACATCATCGTCGACGCGTCCATGCCGGCCATGATCCGCAACGGCGGCAAGATGTGGGGCGCGGACGGCCGCTTGAAGGACGTCAAGGCGGTGATGCCGGAGAGCACCTTCGCCCGCATCTACCAGGAGATGATCAACTTCTGCAAATGGAACGGCAACTTTGATCCGCGCACCATGGGCACCGTGCCCAACGTGGGACTGATGGCACAGCAGGCCGAAGAGTATGGCTCGCACGACAAGACCTTCGAGATGCCTGAAGACGGCGTGGCCAACATCACCGACATCGCAACGGGTGAAGTGCTGTTGACACAGAACGTGGAACAGGGCGACATCTGGCGCATGTGCCAGGCCAAAGACGCGGCCATCCGCGACTGGGTCAAGCTGGCCGTGACGCGCGCGCGCAACTCCGGCATGCCGGCCGTGTTCTGGCTGGACCCGTATCGCCCGCACGAAAACGAGCTGATCAAGAAGGTCCACACCTACCTCAAGGACCACGACACCACGGGCCTGGACATCCAGATCATGTCGCAGGTGCGCGCCATCCGTTACACCATGGAGCGTGCGATCCGCGGCCTGGACACGATCTCGGTCACCGGCAACATCCTGCGCGACTACCTGACCGACCTGTTCCCCATCATGGAACTGGGCACCAGCGCCAAGATGCTGTCCATCGTGCCCCTGATGGCCGGCGGCGGCATGTACGAGACCGGTGCCGGCGGTTCTGCGCCCAAGCACGTGCAGCAACTGGTGGAAGAAAACCACCTGCGCTGGGATTCGCTGGGTGAGTTCCTGGCGCTGGCCGTCAGCCTGGAAGACCTGGGCCTGAAGACCGGCAACACCAAGGCGACGATCCTGGCCAAGACGCTGGACTCGGCGACGGGCAAGTTGCTGGACAACAGCAAGGGCCCGTCGCCCAAGACCGGCCAGCTGGACAACCGCGGCAGCCAGTTTTATCTGGCCATGTACTGGGCTCAGGAACTGGCCGCGCAGACGCAGGACAAGGAACTGGCAGCGCATTTCGCGCCCCTGGCGAAATCACTGGAGGAGAACGAGGCCAAGATCACGGCAGAGTTCAAGGCCGTGCAAGGCAAGCCTGCGGACATCGGTGGCTACTACTTGCCCGACCTGAAGAAGATGAATGCCGTCATGCGCCCCAGCGCGACCTTCAACGCGGTCCTGGCCGCTGCGCAGGGCTGAGCGTAGCGATAACCCGGACTGAAACTTCAGGGCTTGATGTTCAAGCCCTGAGATTCAACCTCCAACTCAATCCAACGGCTGGGTCCGGTGCGCCAGGCGCAGCAGCAAACGCCAGACGCCGCCGTCCTGCTGCCAGACCTGGCTGACCTGCAGGTCGGCGCTGCCGGGTTCGCCGCCATTCCAGGTGGCGTACAGGGCGTGCTGCTGCACGAGTGCGATCTGGCCGGCCAGTTGCACGCAAACCTCGCGAAGTTTGATGCCGCGAAAGCCCGAACGTCCGCTTTCCAGTGAGGCGATGAACTCTTCCTGTGTCTGGATGTGGCCGTCGGAGTGGCTGTACGTCAAATCGGCGGCGGTGAGTGCTGCCAGATCGGTGCGACTCGCGCTCAGGCAGGCCAGGCTGAGCGCCTCCATGGCCTGCAGCACGGCGGCTTCGCCAGCGTTGGGCGCGCGATCACCCCTTGTCAGTCTGTGGCTGGGCTGTGGGTACATGGTCTGTCCTGCAGTGATTGCGAAAGCCTCATTTTCGCGCCATCGCCTCGGCCTGGATGGCGGTCAAGGCGATCGTGAAAACGATGTCGTCGACCAGCGCGCCGCGCGACAAATCGTTCACCGGCTTGCGCAGGCCCTGCAGCATGGGGCCCACCGACACCACATTGGCCGAGCGCTGTACCGCCTTGTAGGTGGTGTTGCCGGTGTTCAGGTCGGGGAACACGAAGACCGTGGCCTGCCCGGCCACGGCGCTGCCCGGCGCCTTTTGCGCAGCCACATCCTGCACGGTGGCCGCGTCGTACTGCATGGGACCGTCGAGCAACAGCTCCGGCCAGCGGGCGTGTGCCAGTTCGGTGGCGGCGCGCACCTTCTCGACATCGTCGCCGGTGCCGGATTCGCCGGTGCTGTAACTGATCATGGCGATCTTGGGGTCGATGCCGAAGGCCCTTGCGCTGTCGGCGGTCTGCTTGGCGATTTCGGCCAACTCTGACGCCGTGGGCGAGGGGTTGATGGCACAGTCGGCATACACCAGCACCTGTTCCGGCATGAGCATGAAGAAGCATGAGGACACGATGGACGAGCCCGGCGCCGTGCGGATCAACTGCAGGGCCGGGCGCACCGTGCTGGCCGTGGTGTGCACCGCGCCGCTGACCAGGCCATCGACCTCGTCGGTCGCCAACATCATGGTGCCCAGCACGACGCTGTCTTCCAGTGCCACCAGCGCCTGCCCCGGCGTCAAGCCCTTGCTCTTGCGCAGTTCCACCATCGGGGCGACGTAGTGCTCGGCGATCTGCTCCGGCTCCAGGATCTCCAGCCCCGCAGGCAGTTCGATCCCCAAGGCGTCGGCCACCGACTGAATCGTCTTGCGCTTGCCCAGCAGCACACAGCGCGCGATGCCCTTCTCGGTGCAGATGACGGCGGCGCGAATGGTGCGCGGCTCGTCCCCTTCCGGCAGGACGATGCGCTTGTTGGCGGCACGGGCTTTCTGGATCAACTGGTAGCGAAAGGCCGGCGGCGACATGCGGGCTGAAGGCGCCAACTCCAGTCCGGAACAGATCGCGTTGCCATCGATCTGCTCGGCCACGCTGTCGATCACCTGGTCCATGCGGCTCAGGTCGTCCTCGGGCACGGCCAGGGGCAATCGGCTGATGCTGGCCGCCGTGCCGTAGCTGTCGCCATCGGTGCGCAACACCGGCAAGCCGCTGCTGAAGGCGCGTGCGCCAAAGCGCTCGATGCGCGGGCTGATGAAACTGCCATGCGTCAGCACCAGACCTGCGAGTTCGATCCCGTTGCGCTCGGCCAGCGCCGTGGCCAGGATGATGTCATCCCGGTCGCCGGCGCTCACCACCAGGGCACCCGGTTTGAGTCGCAGTATGACTTCGGACACGGAGCGCGCGGCCAGCACCGTCTCCAGCACGCGCCGGGTGGCGATTTCGCCCTCGTTCATTACTTCGGCGCCCAGATGGCGCGCCACGTTCAGTGTGCGCGGTGCCGACAGCGCCGGGTTATCCCGGATCACGCCCCAGATCGGCACACCGTCCAGTTGGCGCGCGACGGCCTGCTCGTCGAAGCCCGTTGCCGCGCGGTTGAAGATCACCCCCGCCACGTTGCGCCCGGCATTGCGCACCTGGGCGATCATGTAGTGGGTCTCGGCAATGCCCTCCTCATCGGCCGCACTGGCCACCAGCACCACGTCGGCCTGCAGGCTGCGTGCGATATCGGCCGACAGACGAGGGATGAAAGCCCGACTCGGGTCGGCATGGATGCCTTCGACCACCAGCACATCCGCACCCTGGGTACAGGACATGGCCAGACTGACGATGTCCTCCAGCAATTCATCAGTTTTGCCACTGGTGACGCGCTGCGTCGCCAGGCTCATGGGCAGGGAATCGGGGGTGTTCTGCGCGTTGCAGATGCGCCGTGCGAACAGGACCGAGGGCTCGGTATGCGACAGGCCTTTGGTGATGGGTTTGACAAAGGCCACCTTCTGGCCGCGCCTTTGCAGGGCGCGCAACAGGCCGAGGGAAACCGAGGTCAGGCCAACGTTCGGCTGTGTCGCCGTCAGGAAATAGGTGCGCATGGGGGAACTCCGCTAATCCGCCATCATATTCGAGCCAAGGGTTAACCCTAGGATGTCGAGTGAAAAATACCGGTGCGGACCAGCATGCGGGCCACTGTTTATTCAGCAGTGCTCGTTGGACATGAAGCAGGACTACTCGGCGCTGGCGCCAGAATCCTTGGCGATCTTGAGCCACTTGGTGGTCTCCGCACGGATGAAAGCCGTGAGCTGCTCCGCTGACATGTCACCAGAGGTGACTCCCTGCTCGTCAAAACGCTTCTGAATCTCGGGCAACTTGACGGCCTTCGCCAACTCGGCATGCAGCCTTTTCTCGATCGCGTTGGGTGTGCCTTTGGGCGCCATGATGGCAAACCAAGTCGTCACCTCGTAACCTTTGAGACCGGACTCCGCCATCGTTGGGACGCCGGGGTAGGCAGCGGAGCGTCTGGCTGTGGTGACAGCCAGCGCCCTGACGGTGCCGCTGCGAACATGCGGCGAAGCCGAGGGGCTGGTTTCAATCGCCATCTGGATTTGCCCCCCCACCAAGTCCGTCATCATGGGCGCGCCGCCCTTGTACGGAATATGCGTGATGTCGATGCCGCTCATGGAACGGAACATTTCGCCGGAAAGGTGTTCGGTGCTGCCAATGCCGGCCGAGCCGTAATTGACCCTGCCAGGATGGGCCTTGATGTAGGCAATCAGCTCCGGCACCGTTTTCGCCGGGATCGCCGGATTCACGAGCAGCACATTGGGTGTGGATGCCACCATGCCGATGGCGTCGAAATCCTTGATGAAGTCGTACGACAGCGATTTGTAGATCCCCGGCGCCATGGCGTGAGCCACGGTCGACATGAAAAAGGTGTAGCCATCGGGCGCCGCCCGGGCCACGACGGCGGCACCCAGGTTGCCGCCAGCGCCTGGCCGGTTGTCGATGATGACGATCTGATGCAGGGCTTCACCGAGTTTGTGTCCGACAGCTCGAGCCAGGATGTCGGTCGTTCCGCCAGCGGCGAAGGGCACAACCAGGGTCACGGGTTTGCTCGGCCAGGCGTCGGCCGCAAACGCCCCTGTGGTCAGCAAGGCAGTTCCGAAAAGGCTGCAGATAAGGGCGCGGCGCGAGTGGTTTTTCATGTTGTCTCCAAAGGTTAGAAAGATGCAAACCCGAATTCTGCGAGCGATGAGGACGCATCAGTCGGCCCCCAGTTGCAGCGGATTCGGCTGCCGCTTCTCGATGGCGTTCTTCCAAAGAGCCGCGCTGCGGAAAATGCCGTGGGCGAACTTGCCGTAGGGCAGCGTGAGGAACAGCGCCAGCACCACACCCAGGTGCACGGCCAGCAGCAGCGTCATGGCGGCGCTGTCGCGCCAGGCCAGCAGGGCCAGCCCGCTGGCGCTGACTAACAGCAGCAAGGCGATGAAGCCGCGGTCCATGGGGCGCTGGGCCACATCGCCGTGCGCCGGGTCGCTGGTCAGATTGAGCCAGAGCAGTCCTGCCGGGCCGATCAGCAGTCCCGCGCCGCCGGCCGTGCCCAGCAGCACCGGCAGGCTGCCCAGGGCAAACGGCGCGTGCAGGCCGAGCAGAAAGTGGTACAGCGTGGCAACGCTGGTGGCGGCAAAGCACAGCATGAAGCCGTAGAAGGTGGCGTGGTGAAAGTACTTGCGCCACAGCGTGAAGGCGTCGTCGGCGTTGTTGCAGCCCTCGCCATGGCCGCCGCCCAGGTACTTCAGCGTCAGCGCATCGCGCGCCGCCTCGGCCGCGGCGGCGCGCTGCAGCTGCCCCTGCTGCGCACCCGCGGCAAAGGCCGGCGGCGCGACCTCGCGCCAAAAGCGCGCCACCCCCAGCGCCAACGCCAGCACGGCAAAACCGAAGGCGCCGCCGAACAGCAGGGCCAGCTGGTTGTGCCCGAACACGGCGTAGAAATTGCCCTGCAGCGGCCCCGGGAACAGTGTGCCCCGTGCCGCCAAGGTGAGCAGCAGGAACAGCGCCAGCCCGAAGGCCGTGGCCAGCGCCACAGTGAGGCCGTTGCGCTGGTACAGCGACCCGAAGGCGCGCGGCCAGGCGAACTCGGCGTAGGTGGCGACGCGCACTTTGGCCATGGACTGCGGCACGTTCACGGCAAACTCGTGCGGTGGCGCGTATTGGCAGGCGTGCAGGCAGGCGCCGCAGTTGTGGCACAGGTTGGCCAGGTAGTGGATGTCGGCCTGGCCGAACTCGAGCCTTCGCGTCATCGCCGGGAACACGGCACAAAAGCCTTCGCAGTAGCGGCAGGCATTGCAGATCTGCAACTGGCGCGCGACCTCGGTCTCGTCGGCGCTCAAGCTCACGGGCTCGCCATTGGCCAGGGCGCGGGCCTGGCGTGTCAGTGCTTCAAGCTGCTGCATGGTCGACCTTCCTTGCAGCCAGCGCCGCCTGTGTACCTGCGATGCGCCCGAAGGCCGTGCCGATGGACATGCCGACGCCGGCGGTGTAGCCCTTGCCGAGCACATTGCCGGCCATCATCTCGCCCGCGACAAACAGATTCGGGCTGGGGCACCCGCCAAAGTGCACGGCGGCCTGGTCGTTCACCTTGAGTCCCAGGTAGGTGAAGGTGACGCCGGGCTTGAGCGCGTAGCCGTAGAACGGTGGCCTGAACAGGGGACGGGCCCAGTGGGTCTTGGCGGGTGCCACGCCCTCGGTGCGGCAGTCGTCCAGCGCCGTATGGTCGAAGTGGCCCGGCTGGCAGGCGGCGTTGTAGTTCTCCACGGTCTGCACGAAGGCCTGCTCGGGCAGGCCCAGCTTGCGCGCCAGTTCAGCCAACGTGGTGGCCGTGGTGCCGGGGAACACCGGCGGCATGAAGCGGCCTATGGCCTGGCTGTCGATGATGGAATAGCCGACCTGACCCGGCTGCTGCGCCACCAGGCGCCCCCAGATGGCATAGCGCTTGGGCCAGAAGTCCTCGCCCTCGTCGTAGAAGCGCTCACCCTCGCGGTTCACCACCACGCCCAGCGAGACGCAGTCGATGCGCGTGCAGATGCCGCCGTCATACAGCGGCGCGCGCGCATCGATCGCCACCATGTGGGCCTGCGTCGCGTCTCCAATGGTGTCTGCGCCCTGGTCCATCAGGTTCTTGAGCAGCACGCCCCGGTTGAAGCGCGTGCCGCGGATCAGGAAATTGTCCGAAGGCCATTCGCCGCGTGCGTTCTGCCCCCAGGCCTCGCGCAACCATTCGCGGTTGGATTCGAAGCCGCCGGCAGCCAGCACGCAGCTGTTCGCGGCGATGCGCTCGCCCCCTGCGGTATGCACGGCCACGAAGCGGTCGCCGTCCATCTCCACCGACAGCACCGGCGTTTCGTAGCGCACCTGCACGCCGAGCTTCTCGGCGCTGCGGAAATAGGCGTTGACCAGGGCCTTGCCGCCGCCCATGAAGAAGGCATTGGTGCGCGCCACATGCAGCGCGCCCGACAGCGGCGGCTGAAAGTGCACGCCATGGCTGCGCATCCAGTCGCGGCAGGTGGAAGAGGCGCGGATCACGAGGCGTGCCAAAGCCTCGTCGGTGAGGCCGCCCGTAACCTTGAGCAAGTCCTGCCAGTATTCTTCTTCCGGGTAGGCCTCGATCAGCACGTCCTGCGGCGCATCGTGCATGCAGCGCAGGTTGCGCGTGTGCTGGGAATTGCCGCCGCGCCAGGCGCGCGGCGCGGCTTCGAGCAGCAGCACCGAAGCCCCCGCCTCGCGCGCCATCAGCGCCGCGCACAGGGCCGCATTGCCGCCACCGATGACCAGTACATCCACCATTTTCTCTTCTCCCTTTGGGAACAAGTCTAGGCGGACGGCGGCACTGGCGGTAGTGGCCGCAGCGGCAAGCCCTCTTCAGGTTTCGTGAAGACCCGCGCTCCTGTGCGTCGGCGCGCTTGCGCCCAGCCATTGCTGGCTGGTCACCAGTTCCTGCACCACGTCCTTGAGCACCACCCGGGCCGCCAGCGCGGCCGGAGACAGTTCGTCATCTGCCAGGCTGGCCAGCAGATTGCGCCGGCGCAGGCCCGCGTCGGCCAGCGGCACCAGTCGCAAGGCGTCGGCCGGCAAGCGTGAGATCGCGGCACCGGGCTGTATCGTCGCGGCCAGCCCGGCCTGCACCACGTCCATGAGGATGGCCAGGCCATCGACGTCGGCGACGATGTTGGCCTGGCACTTGGCACGGGCGAAGGCGGTCATGACGATGGCACGCAACCCGTGGCTGCCGCTGGGCATGACCAGTGGCAGCGCAGCGATGTCCCTGATCCTGACCTGCTTGCCCCGGGGCATGGCGGCCAGCCTCGCGGCGCCGATCAGGTACAGCTTTTCGTCCAGCAGCGGCGTGACGCCGAAGCGCTTGGGCACCTCGGTCTCGAACAGCACGGCCAGATCGAGCTGGCGCGCGTTCAGCATCGCGCCCAGGTGACCCGACAGGCCTTCGACCAGGTGCAGACGGATCTCGGGGTAGCGCTCACGCATGGCCTGCAGCAGGGGCAAGGCCAGCACCGACGCGGTCGATGGCGCCAGGCCAATGCTGACCTGGCCCGACAGGCGCGCGTGCTGCGCGGCGCGTGCGGCCTCGTCCACATGGCGCAGCGCGAGTTGCGCCTGGCGCCAGAAGGCCAGGCCCGCATCGGTGGGCACGACGCCCGTGGTGCTGCGTTGCAAGAGCCTGGCGCAGAGCTCGCCTTCAAGCCGGCTGATCTGCTGGCTCAGCGTGGAGGTCACGACACCCAGGTCGGCCGCAGCCTGCCCCATGCTGCCAAGCTCGACGACACGGACGAAATAACGCAGTTGTCTCAATTCCATGGTCTGCCTCGGGTGGGAGTGATGGCCGCGCGGGTGCTTTGAACAAGCTCAGCGCTTGCGCAGCAGATTCACCCGCATGGGCCGCTGAAAATGCGCGCCGTCGGCGCTCATGTGCGGCTCAAAACGCTCACGCACCGCCTGCAGGGTGGCTGCGTCCAGACGGTGATTCGCATAGGTCACGGCGACCAGGCGACGCTCGAAATCGGCAAAGTCACGAAAGTGCACCGGCAGGTCAAAAAACTGCTCACCCAGGGGTTCCCAGGCAAAGGAATCCGCCGCGCCCCGAACCGCCTGCAGGGCCGCGGCGCGCACCTGCTCCTCGTCATGGAACAGGCGCATGACATCGTTCAATGCTCCTGCAAACACCGGCTCCGACACATACAGCAGGCCCTGCGGGCGCAGCACGCGCTGCACTTCGGCCAGGGCCTGGGCCATCTGCTCCATCGGCACATGGTGCAGCGATTTGAGCATCAGCGCCAGATCAAAGGTGGCGGCTGCGCATGGAACTGCCTGGGCCCCGGCCTGCAGGAACTGCAGACGCGCCATGGGCTTGAGCAAATTTTTAGCGTGTTGCAGCTGGTCCACCTCCAGCGCCGTGACAGAGCATTGCGGCCAGCGCGCCAGCAACTGACGCGACAGTTCGGCAGCACCGCAACCGAGTTCGATAACGTCTCGTTGCTGCGCCAGATCGACCAGGGATTGCAGAAAGTCGATTTCTTCGTTGATCAGTGGAGGCGTCATGGGGCAAGTTGCGGAGTGAACGACCGATGGTAGGCGAACGAGCCGCCAACCCGATCCATGCTGTGCATCGCCCCGGCCACGGCTACTGGATCTCGACGCCGGCCTGTTTCACCAGCGCGGCGTACTTGGCCAGTTCACTGCGAAAGAACGGCATGGCCCGGTCGACGTGCCCCACGTTGATCACATTGCCCTGCTTGGCCATGATGTCCATGACTGTCGGGTCGGCGAAGGCCGCGACCACGGCGGCGTGCACGCGGTGCACCTCGGCAGCCGGCAGGGCCTTGGGGCCAATCACGGCGAACCAGGCCTCGACCAGATAGTTGGACAGGCCCTGCTCGACAAAGGTCGGGATCTCGGGCGCGGCGGCCACACGCTGTGAGCCAGTTGCGGCAGCAGGCGCGCCGGCACAAAGGAGCCGACCTCGATTTCGCGCAGTCCGGCAGCGTGGGCGGCGCGCAGCCAGTCGATCTTGTGGGCTGTACACAAGGTCTTGGAGATGCTTTGCAGGCCGTCGCGCAAGCCGACTTCGCGCAGGGTGACCGTATCGGTGAGTAGCATGGCAGCCAGTTTAAATGCCGGCTGCGATACCGACGAATGTGTTCGACACCGCACATTCACGAGCCATCGGGTCGGTCAGGTAACATCAGAGTGCAGTTTCGCCCAAGGACCACGCTCGCGTCATCCACACGCCATGTTTTTCAGCCCATACCGACTTCGCCGGTCGACTCGCGCACGCACCCGCCGGGCCAGCCCATGCGATTGAACGACTTTCACTGGCGCTCGCTGCAAACCCGTGTCACGCTGCTCACGCTGGTCATATTTCTGGTCAGCATCTGGTCCCTGGTCTACTTTGCGAGCCGCATGCTGCGCGAAAACCTGCAAACCTTGCTGGGAGAACAGCAGTATTCGATTGCTTCCATTCTGGCTGACGAAGTGAATCTGCAACTGACCCAGCGCCTGCAGGCGCTGGAGCGGGTTGCGGGGACGGTTTCGCCGCAAGTGCTGGGCAACACCACGGCCATGCAGACCCTCCTCGATGAGCGGCCCGTGCTCCAGAGCCTGTTCAATGCGGGTGTCTTCGTGACCCGCTTGGATGGCATACCAATCGCCGACGTGCCGGTCTCTGCCCATCGGCTGGGCCTCAACGTCATGGAGCGCGACTACGTCATCAAGGCATTGCGCGAGGGCAAGTCGTCCATCGGTCGTCCGGTCATCGGCAAGAGCTTGCAGTTGCCGGTTTTTTCCATGGCTGCGCCGATTCGCAACGCCCAGGGCCAGCCCATCGGCGTGCTGGTGGGGGTGACCAACCTGGGCCTGGAAAATTTTCTGGACACCATTTCCCGGAGCACTTACGGCAAGACCGGGAGCATTTTGCTGAACGCGCCGCAGTACCGGCTGATCGTCACGAGCAGTGACAAGAGCCGCATCATGGAGTCACTGCCCAAGGCCGGAGTGAACCCGCTGGTCGACCGTTACGTGGCGGGTTATGCGGGATCCGCGGTGGGCGTCAACCCTGTGGGCGTGGAAGTTCTGGTCTCGGGCAAAGGCGTAACCGCAGCGGGCTGGTACGTTGCCGTCCAACTGCCCACGGCCGAGGCCTTTGCGCCGATCCAGGATATGCAGCAGCGCATGCTGGTTGCGGCGCTGGCACTGTCCATGCTCGCCACCCTGGTGATGGGCTGGATGCTCCGACGCCAGTTGGCGCCCATGCTGAATGCAGCGCGCGCGCTCTCCGCCGACTCCGAGAACGACAACCCCCCGCACGCACTGACTATCGCGCGCGACGACGAGGTGGGCGCACTGTTCAGCAGCTTCAACCGATTGCTGCAAAAGCTGGCGCAACGGGAGACTTCCATGCAGGCCGACATGGCCCAACGCAAACTGATCGAGTTGAAACTCGCCGAGCGCGAGGAGATCTATCGCAGCATCGTGACCCAGGCCACCGAGGGCATCGTGCTCATCGATGCGCAAACCCTGAAATACGTCGAATTCAACGACGCGGCCTGCAACAACCTGGGCTATACCCGCGAGGAATACGCCCAACTCGACTTGCTCGACATCCAGGGCGCCATGGACAGCGCTGCCGTGATTGACGGCGTGAGAGCCATGGTTCAGGCCGATCAGTCGAGCTTTGACACGCAGCACCGGCACAAGAATGGCAGCCTGCTCGACACCCATGTGAGCAGCCGAACGGTGTGGATCGCCGGCCGACCCCATCTGGTCGGGATCGTTTCCGACATCACCGAGCGCAAGGCCATGGACCGCGAACTGCAGGAGCACCGCGAACACCTCGAAGAGCTGGTGCACTATCAGACCGTGAATTTGCAGCAAAGCCTGACCAACAACCGTTTCGCTGTGAGCGAACTCGAGCGCCAGAAGGAGGCGCTGGCGGCGAGCGAGAGCCGCCTGACAACCATCTTCAACAGCATCCACATTCACCTCTGGGCTTTTGATGGCGAACGCTATACCTACATCAACCAGCAGTGGTTCGACTTCACCGGCCAGGACCCGAATGAGCCCCTGACAGCTCAGACCTGGACTTCGGTGATGCACCCTGACGACTTGGCCGCTGCCGGGGAGATCTGGGCGCAGCACTGGGCCGCAAAGACCGAGCACGACAACCACTTCAGGTTGCGCAGGTTTGATGGCCTGTACCGGGACTTCTTCTGCCACGCGGTGCCGATCACGGACGCCCAGGGCATATTCCAGTATTTTCAAGGCTTCAACCTGGACGTCACCGAGAGGCGCCTGGCAGAGGACGCAGCGCACGCCGCGAACCGCGCCAAGTCGGAGTTTCTGGCCAACATGAGCCACGAAATACGCACACCGATGAACGGCGTCGTGGGCATGATCGACATCCTGCAGGAGACCGAACTGCTGCCCGAGCAACGCCGCATGCTGAACACGGTGCACCACTCATCCCTGTCATTGCTGCAGATCCTGAACGACATCCTGGATTTTTCCAAGATCGAAGCCGGCAAACTGGCGGTGGAAAACGTTGCCGTGCACCTGCGCGAGTTGGCCGAGGGCGCAGCACTGCTCATGCTCGCAACCGCGGGCACCCAGGGGATTGACCTGTCGGTCTATGTGGAGCCACAGCTTCCCGCCTGGACGCTGTGCGACCCGACGCGGTTGCGTCAGGTGCTGCTCAACCTGTTGGGCAATGCGGTGAAATTCAGCATGGGCCGTCCCGGCCGTGCGGCGCGTGTGCAGTTGCGCCTGGAGCCTTGCGAGCGAAAGGGTGGCGGCCCGGGCCTGAAGCTTCGCGTCATTGACAATGGCGTGGGCATGAGCGACGCCCTGGTGAAGATATTGTTCCAGCCCTTCACGCAGGCCGACGAGAGTTCAGCCCGAAGATTTGGCGGCACCGGTCTGGGCCTGAGCATCAGCAAGCGACTCGTTGAACTGATGGGCGGAAACATCCAGGCGAGCAGCAAGGCGGGCGAAGGTTCGGAGTTCACGGTCGAATTGCCGCTGCACGAAGCCGCTGCAGGACGCGCGCTTGAGTCCGCGCCCAGTCTGGCTGGCCTGCGCGTGCTGGGCGTGATCAGCGCACCGGACTCGGCACGCGACGTAGGCGCCTATTGCCGATCCGCCGGCGCCGAATTCGTGGTGCAGGAAGACTGGTCCGCTGCACGACGCTTCCTGCAGGACCCCGCCAACAACGTCCCGACCGTCGTGCTGCTCGGCCTGGATGTGCCGCCGTCAATCGTCGACCTCGGTCTGCCGGCGAACGTGGGCGTGGTACGGACCCTGCGGCGCGGCGGCGCGGCGCCCAGTGTTGAAATCAGCCTGGCGGTGCGCCCCATGCTGTACCAGGAGTTGTTGCAGAGCCTGGCGCAGGCCGCAGGCCTTGGAAGCACGCCGCAAGGAACGGTGGAACGTCGCGCCAGCGCTGTGCGCGCGCCGGCGCCGAGCGTGGCGCAAGCCGCGGCCCGTGGCCAACTGATCCTGCTGGCCGAAGACAACGAAACCAACCGCGAAGTGATCCTGGAACAGCTGCGTCTGCTGGGCTACGCGGCGGAAGTCGCCCACAATGGCGCGCACGCGCTGAACCTGTGGCGCAGCGGAGGGCAAAAACGCTACGCCTTGCTGCTCACCGACTGCCATATGCCACAAATGGACGGTTTCGAGTTGACGCAGTCCATTCGTCAGAGCGAAGCCAGAGGCACGCATTTGCCCATCGTGGCCATCACCGCCAATGCCATGCAGGGCGAGGCCCAGCGCTGCCGGGAACAGGGCATGGACGACTACCTGGCCAAGCCGCTGCGACTGAAGGAACTCCAGTCCACGTTGGGCAAATGGCTGCCTCTGCCGCAGGCACAGCACCAGCCCACAGAGGCCGTGGCCACGGCCACGGCCGCGCCAGGCTTGACCGTTTGGGACGCGGGCGCCCTGCAAGCGTTGGTGGGCGATAACCCGGCACTGCAAACTCGACTGCTGGAGAAGTTCCGACTCGGTGTGCCGGCGCAGCTGGAAGCCCTGGTGCACGCCGCTGCGGCGCTGGACCTGGCCACCCTGGCTGCCGTGGCGCACCCGCTCAAATCGGCCGCGCGCAGTGTCGGCGCTATGGCCCTGGGCGAGTTGTGCCAGGCGCTGGAAACCGCGGCAAGAACAGCAGATACGCGCGCTTGCCAGGCACTGGTGTCTGAAGTTTGTGCCGCGTTCGACGCTGCAAACGCCAGCATGCCAAAGTGCTGAAGCGCCCGCAGCGAGAACCTGTACGCAGGGCGACCCTTTCAACGGGGCCAAACGTCCCTACCTTCCAATGAACCCGATTCAGAGACTTTCCTTGCACCCCATGACACCAACCACCCTTCCCACTGCCACCGTGCTCCAGCCGCGTCAGGTTGAACAACTCATCACAGGCCAGGCCACTTCTGACGGTGCCGGCGTGAAATTGACCCGTGTGCTGACGCAAAACCTGCAGCGCCGCCTGGACCCGTTCCTGATGCTGGACGCCTTTGGCAGCGACCATCCCGACGACTACATCGCGGGCTTTCCCGACCACCCGCACCGCGGCTTCGAGACCGTCACCTACATGATCGCCGGGCGCATGCAGCACCGCGACAGCGCTGGCCACGAGGGCCTGCTGGAGAACGGCGGCGTGCAGTGGATGACGGCCGGGCGCGGCGTGATCCACTCCGAAATCCCGCAGCAGCAAGAAGGCGTGATGGAGGGCTTCCAGCTCTGGCTGAACCTGCCCGGGCGCGACAAGATGTCGCAGCCCTGGTACCGCGACTTCAAGGCAGCCGAGCTTCCAGGCTTTGTCACCGATGCCGGCGTGGTCGTGACGGTGATCGCAGGCGTCAGCCACGGCGTGACTGGTGCCGTGACGCGCGAGGCTACTGCCCCCCTGTACCTGGACCTGCACCTGCCCGACGGCGCCAGCTTCAACCAGCCGCTGCCGGCGCAGCACAACGCTTTTCTGTACGTCTACCGGGGTGAACTGCAGGTCGGCACCACGCCAGTGCCCGTGCAGCGCATGGCCATTCTCGCCAACGACGCGCAGGCCGATGGTGTGGTGCTGCAAGCCAAAGGGGATACCCGCGCCCTGCTGATCGCGGGCCAACCGCTGAACGAGGCCATCGCCCAGTACGGCCCCTTCGTCATGAACACACAGCAGGAACTCCACCAGGCCATGGACGATTTCCGCGCCGGTCGCCTGGCCTGATGCGTCACAATTTCCCCTGAAAGAACACCATGTCCACCCCAACCTCCATGCCCGCCTTGTTCCTGCCGCACGGCGGCGGTCCGGCCTTCTTCATGTCCGGACCCATGCACGACATGTTCGTCCCGATGGAAAAATTTCTCGCCGGTGTGCACGCGAACCTGCCCGCCAAGCCGACGGCGATTCTGGTGGTGACGGCGCATTGGGAAGCCGACCAGGCCACGTTCTCCGGCGCTGCCAGACCCGAGTTGATCTACGACTACTACGGCTTTCCGCAAGAGACCTATGCCCTCGCCTACCCGGCGCCGGCCGCGCCGGCACTGGCACAGGAGGCGGCAGCGCTGTTGCGCCAGGCCGGCATGGAGGCGCTGGTGAGCCCGGATCACGGCTGGGACCACGGCGTGTTCATTCCGCTCAAGGTGATGTTCCCGCAGGCCGACATCCCGGTCGTCGCCATGTCGCTCAAGGCGGGGCTCGATCCTGCAGTCCATGTGGCCATGGGTGAAGCGCTGCGCGCGCTGCGCCAGCAAGGCGTGCTGATCGTGGGCAGCGGCATGAGTTACCACAACCTGCGAAGTTTCGGCAACGGTGGGCCGGCGGCGCTGGAATTTGACGGCTGGCTCGACAGCACCCTGAACGGTGACGCCGCACACCGCAGTGCGCAACTGGCACGCTGGGCCGACGCACCCTCTGCCCGCGCCGCGCACCCGCGCGAGGAACATCTTTTGCCGTTGATGGTCGTCAGCGGTTCGGGCAGCGACACGCCGGCACGCAAGATCTGGCAGGGCGCTGCGGGCGACACCCGAATTTCAGCCTGGGCCTTTGACTGAGGTCTTGCTACAGTCATGATTTGACCCACTGCAGGAGGCACTCAGCATGATCAAGCTCTTTCAATTTGAACCGGCCTTCGGTCTGCCCAACGCCAGCCCGTTCTGCATGAAGCTGGAAACCTATCTGCGCATGGCCGGGCTGCCGTTCGAGATCCCCACCGCCACCCTGGCTCATCTGCGCCGCGCACCGCTGGGCAAGATGCCCTACATCGAGGACCAGGGCCGCCTGCTGACGGACTCGAGTTTCATCATCGACGACCTGAAGTTGCGCTACGGCGACACGCTGGACGCGTGGATGAATCCGACCGAGCGCGCCACGGCGCTGGCGTTTCAGCGCCTGCTGGAAGAGAACCTGTATTGGGCCGTGGTCTATACACGCTGGGTTGAACCCGAGGGCTGGAAACTGACGCGGGAAGCCTTCTTCGGCAAGCTGCCGGCGCCGCTCAAATGGATCGTGCCGCCGCTGGCGCGGCGCGGCTTGATCAAGGAACTGCACGGTCACGGCATGGGGCGACACAGCCGGGAGGAGATCCTGGCCATTGGCCGGCGCGACATCACGGCGCTGGCAGATTTTCTGGCGGACAAGCCCTTCTTCATCGACGCCAGGCCCTGCTCACTGGACGCCTGCGCCTACGCTTTCCTGGCGAATCTGATCTGGGTGCCGCTGGAGTCAGAGCTGAAACTGCACGCCCAGAAATACCCGCAATTGCAGGCCTACTGCGAGCGCATGCGCTGCCGGTTTTACCACTGAACCTTCAGGCTTTGCCGCGCTGCACGGCGCGCAGTATGCCGCGCAGGATCTCCAGCGGCGCTGGCGGGCAGCCCGTCACCACAAAGTCCACCGGGATCACGTTGGCCACGCGCCCGCAGCTGGCATAGCTCTCACCAAAGATGCCGCCATCGGCGCCGCAGTCGCCCACGGCCACGACCAGCTTGGGGTCGGGTGTGGCGTCATAGGTACGCTGCAGGGCTTGCGCCATATTGCGCGACACCGGGCCGGTGACCAGCAGCAGGTCGGCGTGGCGCGGACTGGCGACAAACTTGATGCCCAGACCCTCGATGTTGTAGTAGGGGTTGCCCAGGGCGTTGATCTCGAGTTCGCAGCCGTTGCACGAGCCCGCATCCACCTGGCGGATCGCCAGAGCCCGGCCCAGAATCGCCAGCAATTCGCGCTGCAGCCGGTCGGTTTCGGCGCCCACCAGGTCCGGGTCCAGCGGCGGCGCTTCACTGCGTATGCCGTGGCGCGCGATCTGGCGAATGATGTTCCACATCAGAGATCACTCCCTGAATAGCTGAGGTTGAAGGACTTGTTGATGAGCGGGAAGTCCGGAACGATATTGCCCATGATGGCGTGCTCGAGCACCGGCCAGTTCTGCCAGGACGGGTCGTGGCAATGGCAGCGCAGGATGGCGTTCCCCTGTGCGGCGCCGGCCAGCTCCAGCGCGACAAAGACTTCACCGCGCCAGCCCTCAACCCAACCCGCACCCCGGCTGGCCAGCTGCGGCAATGGCACCTCAACCTGCACCACGCCCTGCGGCAGATCGGCCACCAGCGCACGCAGCAGGCGCAGCGATTCCAGCACTTCCTCAAAGCGCAAGCTCACGCGCGCCGCCACGTCGCCGTTGCGGTGCGTCGCCATCTTCACCTGCAGCGCGTCGTAGGGCACAAAGGCGTGATCACAGCGCAGGTCGCAGGCCTGGCCGCTGGCGCGCCCGGCCAGCCCCGTGAGGCCGAGTCGCGCGGCCAGTTCGGGCAGCACGCGCCCCGTGGTCATGAAGCGGTCCTGCAGACCGGCGTGTTCGTCGTAGATGTGCTGCAGGGTGCGCACTTCGCGCTCGACCGCGTCGCATTGCGCGCGCAGGCGCTCGGCCTGGGGCCGATCCAGGTCCACGCTGACGCCACCGGGCAGCACGCAGTCCATCATCAGCCGGTGGCCGAACAGCTCCCGCGACAGGCGCAACCAGTCTTCGCGCAACCGCGAGAACTGCGCCAGGCCGAAGGCAAAGGCCGCGTCGTTGCCCAGGGCACCCAGGTCGCCCAGGTGGTTGGCGACGCGCTCGCGCTCCAGCAGCAGGGCGCGCAGGTGGGCGGCGCGCGGCGTGATCTCGCAGTTCGCAGCGCTCTCCAGCGCCATGCAGTAGGCCCAGGCGAAGGCCACAGTCGAATCGCCCGAAATGCGTCCGGCCAGGCGGTGCGCCTGCAAGGGCGGCAGTTGCGTGAAGCGCTGCTCGATGCCCTTGTGCGTGTAGCCCAGGCGCTGCTCAAGGCGCAGCACTTTTTCACCGACCACGGAAAAGCGGAAGTGACCGGGCTCGATGACTCCGGCGTGCACCGGGCCGACGGCGATTTCGTGCACGCCATCGCCCTGCACCCGCACAAAGGGGTAGTCCGACAGGCTTGACTCCGGGAAGCGTTGACTGACATCCGCACCCGCGCCCAGCGGGAAATGTTCGGCCGGCCAGGCGCCGTGATTGAGCCAGGGCAACTGATTCGACGAGCCCTGCGCGAACACGCCCGACAGGTCACCCGCAGCGCGCTGCATCCGCGCTGCCGCCGGGAAGAAGGCCGCCAGATCGGGGTACTCGGACTGGCCCGCTGCCAGCGGCAATTCCAGCCACACCAGACCGTCCAGTGTGACATAGGCAGCGCAGATGCTGCACGCCCCCGGCCCCGCCCACAGCGCCAGCAAACGGCCACCGGATTCGCGCACGCTGGCGGCCACGGCACGCCACTCGCCCGCACCGAACTGACCATGCCACATCGGCACGGGTGCCGCCAGGCGCTGCAGTTCGAGTTCCAGCCCGGGGATCTTCATGGTGCGCCTCCCAGCATACTGGCGGCCTGCACGTACCAGGCGTTCAGATAGGGCGGGATGTACAGGCCCAGCAGCAGCGCCAGGGCCAGATGAAGAAACACCGGCAACAGCGCGGGCGGATGGGTCAGGGGTTTGAGCGTGGTCTCGCCGAACACCATGGGCAGGACGCGGATCAGCATGGAGGCAAAGGCCACGCCCAGCGCCAGGAACAGAAACGGAGTGGCCCACGGCTGTTCGCGCATGGCGGTGGTGAGGATCAGGAATTCACTGGCAAACACGCCAAAGGGCGGCATGCCCAGGATCGCCATCACGCCCAGCATCATGCCCCAGCCCACGGTCGGGTTCACCTTGATGAGTCCGCGGATCTCGCTCATGAGCTGGGTGCCGGCCTTTTGCGTGGCGTGCCCCACGGTGAAGAACACGGCCGATTTGACCAGCGAATGCGCCGTCATGTGCAGCAGTCCGGCGAAGTTGGCCACCGGACCACCCATGCCGAAGGCAAAGGTGATGAGTCCCATGTGCTCGATCGACGAGTAGGAGAACATGCGCTTCACGTCTTTTTGCCGCGATAGGAAGAACGAGGCCACAACCACCGAAAGCAGGCCAAAGCCCATCATCAGCTGCCCGGCCAGGGCCGTGTGCAGGGCGCCATCGGTGAGCACCTTGCAGCGCAACACGGCGTACATCGCCACATTCAGCAGCAGACCTGAGAGCACGGCCGAGACCGGCGTCGGGCCTTCGGCGTGGGCGTCCGGCAGCCAACTGTGCAGCGGCACCATGCCGACCTTGGTGCCATAGCCGATGAACAAAAAGGCGAAGGCCAGGGTGATGATGGCAGGATCAAGCTGGCCCTTGACCGCGTCCAGGCTGGTCCACAGCAGCGTCGCTCCGTGAGTACCCAGCACCTTCTCGGCCGCCATGTAGAGCAGCACCGTGCCGAACAAGGCCTGCGCAATGCCGACGCCGCACAGGATGAAATATTTCCACGCTGCCTCCAGACTCGCCGCCGTGCGGTACACGCTGACCAGCAGCACGGTGGTGAGCGTGGCTGCCTCCATCGCCACCCACAAAATTCCGAGGTTGTTCGTGGTCAGCGCCAGCAGCATGGTGAAGCTGAACAACTGGTACATGCCGTGGTACAGGCGCATGCGCCGCGGCGTCATCTTGCCGTGGTCCTGCTCGACGCGCATGTAGGGGCGCGAAAAAATCGCCGTGGTGAGTCCCACAAAGGCGGTGAGGGTCACCAGAAAAACATTCAACGGGTCGATGAAGAACTGTTTCTCCCAGAGCAGTTGCGGGCCCTCCGAAATGATCTGCGCTGTCAGCACGCAGGCGGCGAGAAACGTGCCCAGGCTGAACGCCACGTTGACGTTGCGCGCCACCGCCCAGTGCCCGATCGCGGCCAGCGCGGCAGCACCCAACAGCGGAATTCCCAGGAGCAAAAAAAGTGCCGACAAGATCAGTCTTCCTTCAGCGCTTCGAGGTTGTGAATGTCCAGGCTGTCAAACTTTTCCCGGATCTGGAACATGAACACGCCCAGGATCAGCACCCCCACCAGCACGTCCAGGGCAATGCCAAATTCCACGATCATCGGCATGCCGTTGGTGACGGTGGTGGCGGCAAAGATCAGACCGTTTTCCATGGACAGGAAGCCGATCACCTGCGGCACGGCCTTGGAGCGCGTGATCATCATCATGAAGGACAGCAGCACGCAGGCCAGGGCAATGCCCAGCGAGCCGCCGGCCATGGAGGACGACAGGCGCGAAATCGGCTGGGCCAGGCTGAAGGAGAAGATCACCAGGCCTATGCCCACCAGCATGGTGGTGGGAATGTTGAACAGCGTCTCCACGTCCCAGCGCACGTTGAGGCGGCGGATCACGCGGTGCAGCATCCAGGGAATGAGCACCACCTTGAGCGCCAGGGTGAGTCCCGCCGAAACGTACAGGTCCGGTTGATCCGTGACATAGGCCAGCAGCACCGAGGCCGCCACCAGCGCAGCACCCTGCAGCATGAACAGGTTGATGAGCGAGGTGATGCGCCGCTGCGAGATCATGGCAAAAGACAGCATCAGGATCAGCGTGGCGAACAGGTTAATCAACTGCGGCAGGTGCTTGATCATGTGGTCCCCAGCAGGATGTTCACCAGCAGGCCGATCACCGCCAGCAAAAAGGCCGTGGCCAGAAACTCAGGCACGCGAAAGATGCGCATCTTGGCGCTGACGGTCTCGATCGCCGCCAGCAGCACGCCGCCCACGGCCAGTTTGGCGACCAGTGCCGGCAGGGCCAGCAGCAGCGCCAGCGGTGCGTCGGCCTGCGCCACGCCCCAGGGGAAGAACAGCGCCAGCCCGATGCAGGAATAGGCGAACAGCTTCAGGCTCGCAGCCCATTCCAGCAGTGCCAGATGGCGGCCCGAATACTCCAGGATCAGCGCCTCGTGGATCATGGTCAGTTCCAGATGTGTCTCCGGGTTGTCCACCGGCACGCGCGCATTCTCCGCCAGCGAAACCATGACGAAAGCCACGCCGGCCACCAGCAGGCTCGGGTAGATCGCCAACTCGCGGTGCGCCAGGGTTTCCACGATGGTGGTGAGCGAGGTCGAGCGCGAAATCATGGAGGCGCAAAACAGCACCATGAGCAGCGCCGGTTCGGCCAGAAAGCCCACCAGCATTTCGCGGCGCGCGCCCAGCGTGCCGAAGGCCGTTCCCACGTCCATCGCCGCCAACGAGATGAAGACCCGCGCCAGCGCGAACAGCCCCACCAGGGCGATCGCGTCGGCCGCAGGCGACAGCGGCAGGTCCGTGGACAGCGTGGGAATGATGGCGCAGGCCAGCAGCATGCAGCCAAAGATCAGATACGGCGCCATGCGAAACAGCGACGAGGCGTGTTCGGCCAGCACCGATTCCTTGTTGAACAGTTTGTGCAGCACGCGGTAGGGCTGCAGCAGCGGCGGCGCCGATTTGTTTTGCAGGCGTGCGCGCCACTGCGCCACCCAGCCCGTCATCAGCGGCGCCAACAGCAGCGCCACGGCGATGGCCATGAGTTGGGAGATGACGCCGAGAATACTCATGATTGCTTCACAAAGAGCAGCACCACGATCAGCGTGACGAAGCTGTACATCAGGTAGACGGCGATGCGGCCCTGCTGCAGCAGGGCGATGAGTCGGGATATACGTTCCACCGCCGCCGCCACCGGCAGGTACAGCCAGTGCCACAGTGGGTCCTGAACCGTCACGCGGTATTTCGGGTGTTCGTTAAACGGCGTGGGCAGTTCGCGCGTCATGCGAAACATGGGCTCGAAGATCTGGCGTATCGGCTGGCCAAAGCCCTCGGCCGTGTCCTGCATGCGCGCCGTCTGCCAGGGGTAGCCGCAGTCCCAGGGCGCAGCGCGGCGCGTGCGACCATGGTAGAGGCGACGCACCAGCAGATAGGCCAGGCCAAAACTGGCCAGCACACCGAGCAAAAAGACGGCAGGCGCGTAGCTGGCGCGCTCCACACTCACCGGCACCAGCAACCAGCCATTGGCCGCCAGCGACTGCGCCAGGCCGTCCGCCACCAGCAGCCGCGTCACCGGGTCGATGACGGCTATCACCTGGTTCGGCAGCAGGCCCAGCACCACGCAACCCGCCGCCAACCACAACATTCCGGCACGTTCCCAGGGCCCGGCATCGTGCGCGTGCGCCAGTTTTTCTTCCCTGGGCTGGCCCAGAAAGACCACGCCGAAATACTTCACCATGGTGTAACCAGAGAGCGCCGCAATCAACGCGATCAGTGCTGCCAGCACCGGCACCAGCATGTTCAAAAAGGAACTGGGCAAACCGGTGGTGAACAAAAAGCTCTGCAGCAACAGCCACTCGGCCACAAAGCCGCCCAGCGGTGGCAGGCCGGCGCAGGCCAACACGCCGATCAAGGTGGGCCAGGCCACCCAGGGCATGGTGCGGACCAGGCCGCCCAGCTTGCCCAGGCTGCGTTCGCCGGTGGCGTGCAGCACGGCGCCGGTGCTGCAAAACAGCAGGCTCTTGAAGAAGGCGTGGCTCAGCAGGTGGTACAGCGCGGCGGTCAGCGCCAGCGCCGAGAGCGTCTTCATGCCGTAGGCCGAGAACAGCAGCGACAGGCCGAAGCCGGCGCACATCAGCCCGACATTTTCGATCGAGGAATAGGCCAGCAGGCGCTTCATTTCCACCTGCACGGTGGAGAACACCACGCCGAACAGCGCGCTGGCCAGACCCACGGCCATGAGCAGCACGCCCCACCACCAGATGCGTGTTTGCAGCAGGTCAAACGAGACCCGCAAGATGCCGTAGAGCGCGATCTTCAGCATCACGCCGCTCATCAGCGCGGAAAACGGCGACGGCGCTGCCGGGTGTGCTTCGGGCAACCAGGCGTGCAGTGGCAGGATGCCGGCCTTGGCGCCAAAGCCGAAGACCGCCAGACAGAAAGCCACCGAGGACCAGAACGGTGACAGGTGCTGGGCCCGCATGTTGGCGAAGGTGTAGTCGCCGGTATTGGCCTGCAGCACGCCAAAGCACAGCAGCAGCCCTAAGGCACCGATGTGCGCCACCAGCATGTAGAGGTAACCGGCAAAGCGGATTTCCGGGATGCGGTGATTCGCCATGACCAGAAAGAACGAGGACAAGGCCATGGTCTCCCAGACCACCATGAAGGCGTAGGCATCGTCGGCCAGCACCACCATCACGATGCTGGCCAGAAAGACGTGGTATTCGAGGCAGATGAGACCGGGCGGCGTGCCCTCCCCCTGGCGGAAATAACCCGCGGCAAAGGCCGAGACCCCGGCGCCCACGCCGCCAATGACGATCAGAAAGAAGGCCGACAGGCTGTCCAGTCGCAGGTGGAACGGCAGCTGCGGCAAGCCCAGGGGCAGGACCGCAACTTCCGGTGTGCCAAAAGCGGCGCTCAGACCCAGGCCCAGCAGCGCCAGCGAGGCCAGTCCGCCCAGGGGGAACAGCACGATGGCGACAAACCTGAAACGGCGCAGCGCCAGCACGCCGGCAACACCGATCAACAACCACGCCGACACCACTGCCAGCACCCAATCCAAAAGCAACCAAGCGGTCGGATGGGGCATGGTGTCAGCAGATCAGCGTGCCAGATAGGCGACGTCGGCCTTGCGGTTCTTCGCCCAAGCGGCTTCGTCGTGGCCCGGGTCGGCCGGTTTTTCCTTGCCGAAGCTGACGGATTCCATCTGCTTTTCGGTCACACCCAGCAAGCCAAGAGCGCGGCGTGCCGCATCGGCGCGCTTTTGTCCCAGCGCCAGGTTGTATTCGCGTCCGCCACGCTCGTCGGCGTGCCCTTCCAGCCGCACGGAGGCGCTGGCGTGGCTGCGCAGGTAGGCGCTGTGGCTCTCGACCAGCGTGCGCCCGCCCGGAGCGATTTCATAGCTGTCGTAATCAAAGTAGATGCTGCGCCCGGCCAGCGCCGATTTCGGATCGTCCAGGGGATGGAGTACCACACTCTTGACGGTCGACTGGGCGGCGGGCGGCGGCTCTGCGGCCTGCACTTGAGGCGTCACGGGTGCCAGCGCGACAACGCTGACCGGCGCGTCCAGCGGGGTGGAACTGCAGGCGACCAGCGTGGCTGCGATGAACAAGGGGGCGAAAAACTTCAAGTGCATGGAAGGTCCTTTCGTTCATGATCCCGGCGACAAAGACCCGGTTGCGCGGCGGGAGGGTCGGGCATCTCGCTGCCATCAGCGAGCGCAATGGAGTCATTCTAGGTGCCTTTCCCCGTCGCTTGCAGCACCGGCATTGCGCGGCGCGGAAGGCGCCCGTTAGAATCGAGGCAAAGGCCACGCATATGAACCTCTTCCAACGCCCCGCATACCACTCCGATATCACGCTGTTTTTGAACAAACTCAAGGCCGCACGCCCTGAGCTGGCGCAACAACAGGAGGAAGGCCGCAATCTGCTGTGGGACAAACAGGTGGACCGCGAGGCCTGGGACGAATTTCGCGCCGGCGAAGTGGCGCAACAGCCCTACGTCTACCAGAATCACGACAAGTAGTCGGCGCGTTCTCTCGGCGTGCCGTCTGACGCGCACGCCTGGTCAGTCTTCATTGCTTCCCCCATGAACCCTTCTGGCGAAATCGGTACGCCCGGCCCGCGCAGCGACGCCATCCTGTCCGCCATGCCCGAGGTGGTGGACCACATCGCCGTGGCGCGGCTGTATGGCGAGCCGCTCTTCGCCATGCCGCAGGATCTGTACATCCCGCCGGACGCGCTCGAGGTTTTCCTGGAGGCCTTCGAGGGCCCGTTGGACCTGTTGCTCTACCTGATACGCAAGCAGAACTTCAACATCCTGGACATCCCCATGGCGGGCGTAACGCGCCAATACCTGGTGTATGTGGAAGAAATCCGCGCGCGCAATCTGGAACTGGCGGCGGAATACCTGTTGATGGCTGCCATGCTGATCGAGATCAAGTCGCGCATGCTGCTGCCACCCAAGCGCGTGGCCGAGGGGCAGGAGCCGGAAGACCCGCGCGCCGAGTTGGCCCGTCGCCTGCTGGAATACGAGCAGATGAAACTGGCCGCGGCAGGCATCAACAGGCTGCCCCAGTTCGGGCGCGACTTCCTCAAGGCCCAGGTGCTGGTGGAGCAGTCCTTGCAGCCGCGCTTTCCGGACGTGAACGTGCTCGACCTGCAGGAAGCCTGGCGCGACATCATGAAGCGCGCCAAGCTGGTGCAACACCACAAGATCAGCCGCGAGGAGCTCTCGGTGCGCGAGCACATGAGCATCGTGCTGCGCCATCTGCAGGGACGCAAGTTCATCGAGTTCGAAAAGCTGTTCGATCCGGCGCGCGGTGTGCCGGTGCTGGTCGTGACCTTCATCGCACTGCTCGAACTCGCCAAGGAAACGCTCATCGAAATCACCCAGGCCGAGGCCTTCGCGCCGATCTACGTGCGCCTGGCCTATTCCCCGAATTGACGCAGCCGCCGAGCTCCATGTCTGCAGCGCCTGCATCGAACACCAGCATGAACGCTGCAAAGCGCCCTAGGCGCCGCTGGCCATGGCTGCCGCACAAGCTGGAGACGCAGCTGATGCTGCTGGTCGCCGCCAGCCTGCTGATTTCCATCCTGGGCTATGGCGCCTACACCGCCAAGGGACAGACTGATCAGGCCAGAGCCACCATCACCGCGCAAATGACGGCCCTGGCGCAGAACCTGGCCACCGTGAACGCCTTCTTTCTGGTCTCCGAGGACTTCAGCACCATCGAGGAAATCGCCCGGCAAACGGCCACGGTGCCGGGCATTTTTTCGGTTCTGGTGACGGATATCCGGGGCAAGCCCCTGGTCGAAGTGGTGAACCAACAGGGCCGCTGGTCGCCGCGCTACAGCACACAAGCGGTGCGCATACCGGGCAGCTTCCAGCCCTTGGTCGAGCTGGACGCGCCCGGCGCCAGGGAATTTGCCCGCGATTTTCTGGCCGGACATGCGGGCGTGATGTCGGCTTGGCATCCGGTAGCGGCGGCGGCGCCGCTGGGCTGGGTCAGGGTGAGTTACCGGCTGGACAGCTTCGACCGGGTGGCCCGCGATATCTGGACCCAGGCGCTGCTGGTCATAGCCTTCGCCATTGCCTCGGCCTTGGGCCTGCTGGCCGTGTTGCTGCGCCGGCCCATGCAGGTGCTTCGCCAAGCCACGCGCTTTGCCGCAGAACTGGACCAGACCCTGGGCAAGCAGCTGGTGGTGTCGCACGCTGCCGCTGAAATGCAGGACCTGGGCTACGCGCTGAACAGCGTTTCAACGCGCCTGTTCGAGCAGAACCAGGCCTTGAACAACGAAAGGTTTGCGCTGGATCAGCACACCATCGTGAGCGTCACCGACCTGCAGGGCTCGATCACCTACGCCAACGACAGGTTTTGCAGCATCAGCGGCTTCAGCCATGCGGAGCTGATCGGCGCGAATCACCGCATCGTCAAATCCGGTTTTCATCCTGACGAGTTCTATGCCAACCTGTGGCAATGCATTGGCGCCGGCCAGGTCTGGCAAGGCGAGATCTGCAACCGTGCCAAGGACGGCAGTTTTTACTGGGTCGATTCCAGCATCGTGCCCATGCTTGACGCACAGGGCCTGCCCATGCAGTACATCGGCATACGCACCGACATCACGGCAGCCAAGGCGCTGCAGGAATCGCTGCAGGAGGCCAGAAAGGTGGCCGAGTCGGCGAACCGGGCCAAGAGCGAGTTCCTGGCGAACATGAGCCACGAGATCCGCACCCCCATGAATGGCGTCATCGGCATGACCGAACTGGCGCTGGAAACGCCACTGAACGAGACCCAACGCAGCTACCTGAACGTGGTGCAAAGCTCGGCCCAGTCGCTGCTGGTGATCCTGAACGACATCCTGGACTTCTCCAAGATCGAGGCCGGCAAACTGCAAATCGAAACCATCGTCTACAGCCCCCGTCAAACCATCACCGAGGCCCTGCAACCGGTGCAGGCACGCGTCCTGCAAAAGGGCCTGAAACTGAGTTGCGAGATCGCTCCGGACCTGCCGGAGTTTGTCCTGGGTGACCCTGGACGCATCCGGCAGGTGCTCACCAACCTGTGCGATAACGCCATCAAATTCACCGCCCAAGGCCGCATCGATGTGCGCGTCACCGGGCGTGATCTGGGCGACCAGGACTACGAACTGCAGATCTCGGTGCAAGACAGCGGCACCGGCATCGCGCAGGACAAACAGAAACTTATTTTTTCCGCCTTTGCCCAGGCCGACAGTTCGACCACCCGGCAGTTCGGCGGCACCGGTCTGGGCCTGACCATCAGCGCGCGTCTGGTGGAACTCATGGGCGGACGCATCTGGGTGCAAAGCGTGCCCGGCCAGGGCAGCACGTTTCACTTCACCGTGCGCACCGCGCGCCATGCTGCGCCGGCCACGCTCAGCGATCCGGGCGCAGCGGCCAGTGCATCTGGCGCCGCGCGCATCCTGTCGGTGCTGCTGGTGGAGGACAACAAGGTGAACCAGTTGCTGGCCACCACTCTGCTGAAAAAATGGGGGCACCGGGTGACGCTGGCACAGAACGGGCAAGAAGCGGCGGCGTTGTTTCCCACAGAACGCTGGGACGTGGTGCTGATGGACATGCAGATGCCGGTCATGGGCGGTATCGAGGCCACGAAACTCATCCGGGCCAGTGAAGCGCCGGGCCAGCACACGCCCATCATCGCCGTCACGGCCAACGCCATGGCGGCGGAACGCGAACTCTGCCTGCAGGCCGGCATGGACGAGCATTTGTCCAAACCCATCAGCGCGCAGGCGCTGCGCGCGCTGCTGGAAAAATACTGAGGATCCGCTCAGGACTCGGCGCGGGCGTCGCGCTGCATCAGCAGCGACACCGCCTGCTCGGGTCGGATCTGCCCGTCGAGCAAGGCCACCACGCCCTGCGCAATCGGCATGTCCACACCCAGGTCTTTGGCGCGCTGCAACACGGCGCGAGCGCAGTACACGCCCTCGGCCACATGACCCAGAGACGCCACGGCCTGGCTCAGCGACTGCCCCTGGGCCAGCAGCAGGCCGACCCTGCGGTTGCGGCTCAGGTCACCGGTCGCGGTCAGCACCAGATCACCCAAACCCGACAATCCCATGAAGGTCTCGGTGCGTGCGCCCAGGGCACAGCCCAGACGCGTGATTTCGGCCAGTCCTCGGGTGATCAATGCGGCGCGCGCATTCAGGCCGAGTTGCATGCCATCGCACAAGCCCGTGGCAATGGCCAGCACATTCTTCACCGCACCGCCGACTTCGACGCCGACCACGTCATCGCTGGCGTAGACGCGCAAGCTGGCGCAATGAAAGGCCTCGACCAGGGTGTCGCGCACGACGCCATGCAGGCTCGCTGCGACCAGCGCGGTGGGTTGACCCCGCGCCACTTCCAGGGCAAAACTCGGCCCGCTCAACACCCCCGAAAGGAGGCCGGGCGCGACCAGCGCCGCCACTTCGTGCCCCAGCAATCCGGGGGCAGAACCTACGGGCGCCTCGAAACCCTTGCACAGCCAGGCCACGGGTTGGGACAGGGCATGAAGCTGCTGCAGCACGCCACGCAGCCCGGCCATGGGCGTGGCGACGATGACCAGTTGCTGGTCCGCCAGGGCCGCGCTCAGATCCGTCGGCGCGGCATGCCGAATCCGCAGCGTCTGAGGCAAGCCCACGTCGGGCAGATAGCGTGCGTTGACATGCTGCGCGCGCATGGCATCGGCCTGCTGCGCGTCGCGCACCCACAGGCTGACCTCATGGCCGCAGGCAAGCGCGCGGCTGGCACTGATGGCCAGCGCCGTACCCCAGGCACCCGCTCCGACGACAGCGATTTTCATGGCGCGTCGTCCAGGCTGTGCTGCGAGCCGCTCGGTCCGGATGGAACTCAGTTCAGCGCTGCGGGCTGGGTGTCGCCCGGGGCGACCACGGCCTGCTGCGCTTGCTGCTGCTCGTACATCGCCTGGAAATTTATTTCCGCCAGATGCACGGGCGGAAAGCCGCCGCGCTGGATCAGGTCAGCCACGTTGCCACGCAGATAGGGATAAACGATTTGCGGGCAGGCGATGCCCATGATGGGGCCCATCTGCTCGTCTGACAGGTTGCGGATTTCAAAGATGCCGGCTTGCTTGGCCTCGACCAGGAACACGGTCTTGTCCTTGATCTTGGTCTGCACGGTGGCGGTCACAGTGACTTCAAAGATGCCATCGGCCACCGGGCCGGCATTGATGCCCAACTGGATGTCAACCGTCGGTTGTTCCTGTTCCAGCAGGATGGCGGGCGAATTGGGTTGTTCCAGTGAAGATTCCTTCAGGTAAATGCGCTGGATTTGGAAAACGGGATCTTGTGTATCAGCCATGTGTACTCTCTTGGGTAAAACAAAACCCGCACGAACAAACGTTGCGGGCCGAAGGCGGGAGCCGGGATTATCTCAGGTGCGCGCAGTGCAGATTTGACTCAGGTTCAGGCTGCGTCCAACAAAGGACGCAAGCCCCCCTGGGCATCAAGCGCCACCAAGTCATCGCAGCCCCCAACGTGGGTCTGTCCGATGAAGATCTGCGGCACGGTGCGCCGACCGCTGCGCTGCATCATGGTGGCGCGCGCCGCGTTGTCGGTATCGACACGAATCTCCTCTATGGCCGCGACGCCGCGGGCGCTGAGCAGCTGTTTGGCGCGCGTGCAATAAGGGCACACGGCCGTGGTGTACATGGTGACGGTTTGCATGGCAAGTTTCCCGGTTACGCCGCTCAGGCCTTGTCCAGCGGCAAATTGGCTGCTTTCCAGGCCGCCAGACCACCGCCCAGCGACTGCGCCTGTTCATAGCCAAGTTTCTTGGCAATCGCCAATGCGCGCCCGGAGCGGGCACCGCTTTGGCACACCAGTATCACCGGCAAGGCCTTGTTCTTCACCAGCGCCGGCAACTTCGCTTCCAGTTGGCTCAGCGGCAGGTTTTTCGCGCCACTCAAGTGGCCTCGGGCAAATTCGTCGGGCTCACAGACGTCGACCACTACGGCCTTTTCCCGGTTCATCAACTGCACCGCGGCGGCCGGTGCGAGCCCGCCGCCCGATGCGTTTTGCAGCACAGGCCACATCAAAAGCCCGCCCGAGCCCAAGGCCACGGTGATCAACATCCAGTTATCGAGTAAAAATTTCACAAAAATCCTTGTTTCAAAATGTGCCGCCAAAGCGTGTCTTAAGCCCGGGATTCTAGAATGCGGGCTGGGCTGCGGGTTCAGCGCCCCTTTTCACCCCCCCTTTCCTCAGACTTTTCATCAAAGGACAGCATGCACAAACTGGTTCTGATCCGCCACGGCGAATCCACCTGGAATCTGGAAAATCGTTTCACCGGCTGGACCGACGTAGACCTGACCGACACCGGCGTGGAGCAGGCGAAGAACGCCGGATGCCTGCTCAAGGCAGAGGGCTATGAGTTCGACGTCACCTACACCAGCGTGCTCAAGCGCGCCACGCGCACGCTGTGGCACTGCCTGGACGAGATGGACCGTACCTGGTTGCCCGTGGTGCACAGCTGGCGCCTGAACGAGCGCCATTACGGCGCCTTGCAGGGGCTGAACAAGGCCGACATGGCCAAGCAATATGGCGACGCCCAGGTGCTGGCCTGGCGGCGCAGCTACGACACACCGCCGCCGGCGCTGGAAGCAACCGACCCGCGCTGCGAGCGCGGTGACCTGCGCTACGCCAAGCTCGACCCGGCACAGGTGCCGCTGACCGAATGCCTGAAAGACACTGTGGCGCGCGTCATGCCGCTGTGGACCGAATCCCTGGCACCGGCCATCCAATCCGGCAAGAAGGTGCTGGTGGCCGCGCACGGCAACTCGATTCGCGCCCTGGTGAAGTATTTGGACGGGGTCTCGGACGCCGACATCGTGGGCCTGAACATTCCCAACGGCATCCCGCTGGTGTACGAACTGGACGACGAGCTCAAACCGATCCGCCACTACTACCTGGGCGACGCGCAAGCCGCCGCCAAGGCCGCAGCCGCAGTGGCCAGTCAGGGCAAGGCCTGAAATATTCGGTCTTTCCCGGGAACCGTTACGCTATCAGCCCATCCAACAGGGAATTCTTCAGGGAGCAAGTGCCACTATGGGCCAAAAATTGAAAATCGCGGGTTGGGTTTCAGCCGGCGCACTCGCCGGCGTGCTGGCGACCGTCTCGCTGCAAACCGTGGCGCGCGGGGCCTTGGCGCCGCTGCCGCTGGAAGAATTGCAGCAGTTCGCCGCGGTCTTCGGCATGGTCAAGAGCGACTACGTGGAAGCCGTGGACGAGAAAAAACTCATCACCGATGCCATCTCCGGCATGGTGTCAAGCCTGGATCCGCACTCGCAGTATTTCGACAAGAAAAGCTTCAAGGAATTTCGTGAAGGCACGACCGGCAAGTTCGTCGGCGTCGGCATCGAAATCACCCAGGAAGATGGCTTGGTCAAGGTGGTGACGCCGATCGAGGGGTCTCCCGCGTTTCGCGCCGGCCTGAAAACCAACGACCTGATCACCAAGATCGACGACACGGCGGTCAAGGGTCTGACGCTGAACGAAGCGGTGAAACGCATGCGTGGCGAGCCCAACACCAAGGTCAACCTGATGATCTTCCGCAAGGACGAAAATCGCAGCTTTCCGGTGATCATCACGCGCGAGGAAATCAAGACCCAGACCGTGCGCGCTAAGGTGATCGAACCTGGCTACGCCTGGATTCGCCTGAGCCAGTTCCAGGAACGCACGGTGGAAGACTTCGCGAAAAAGCTCGAAGAAATCTACAAGCAGGAGCCGCATCTGAAGGGCCTGGTGCTGGACCTGCGCAACGACCCGGGCGGCCTGCTGGAAGCCTCGGTCGCAGTGTCGGCGGCCTTTCTGCCAGAGAACGTGACGGTGGTGACGACCAATGGCCAGATTGCCGACAGCAAGCAGACTTTCAAAGCCGCGCCCGAGGGTTATCTGCGTCGCAGCGGCGCCGACCCGCTGAAGAAACTGCCGGCTGCGCTCAAGTCCGTCCCGCTGGTGGTGCTGGTGAACGAGGGCTCTGCTTCGGCCAGCGAGATCGTCGCCGGCGCGCTGCAAGACCATAAGCGTGCCACCATCATGGGCAACCAGACCTTCGGCAAGGGCTCGGTGCAAACCGTGCGCCCACTGGGTCCGGACACCGGCCTCAAGCTCACCACGGCGCGCTATTACACGCCCAGCGGCAAGTCGATCCAGGCCAAGGGCATCGTGCCCGACGTGATGCTCGACGAGACGGCAGAAGGCAATGTCTTCGCCGCGCTGCGCATGCGAGAGGCAGACCTGGAAAAGCACTTGGCCAGCGGCCAGGGCGCGGAGAAGAAGGATGAAGCCCGCGAAAAGGCGCGCGACGAGGCAATGAAGAAGCTGGAGGAAGAATCCAAGAAGCCCCTCGCGGAGCGCCGCCTGCCGGAATTCGGCACCGACAAGGACTTCCAGTTGATGCAGGCGCTGAACCAGCTCAAGGGCCAACCGGTGCTGGTAAGCAAGACGCTGACCGAGCGCAAGGAAGAAAAGAAGGAAGAATGACCGACGAGCAGTTGCTGCGCTACTCGCGCCACATCCTGCTCAACGAGCTCGGGGTCGAGGGGCAGGAACGGCTGCTAGCCGCCCACGTGCTGATCATCGGCGCAGGCGGGCTCGGATCGGCCGCCGCCCTGTACCTTGGCAGCGCCGGCGTCGGACAGATCACGCTCGTGGACCACGACGTGGTTGATCTGACCAACCTGCAACGCCAGATCGCCCACACGGTCGCGCGCGTCGGCCAGCCTAAGGTCGAGTCGGCGCGCCAGGCCATTGCCGACATCAATCCGGAAGTTCGTGTGCACGCGCTGCAGGCCCGTGCCGACGCCGCACTGCTGGACTTGTGGCTGCCGCAGGTCGATCTCGTGCTGGACTGCTGCGACAATTTCAGCACCCGCCACGCCATCAACGCTGCCTGCGTGCGCCACCTTGTTCCTTTGGTGTCGGGTGCGGCCATCCGCTTTGACGGCCAGATCACGGTATATGACAGCCGCGATGCGCTGTCGCCCTGCTATGCATGCCTGTTCCCGCCGGATGCGGACATGGAAGAAACGCGCTGCGCCACCATGGGCGTGTTCGCCCCACTGGTCGGCATCGTTGGCGCCATGCAGGCCGGCGAAGCGCTCAAGTGGCTCAGTGGCGCCGGGCGCTGCCTGACCGGAAAACTGCTCATGCTCGACGGCCGAAGCATGGAATGCCACACGATGACCATTCCGCGCAACGCGGCGTGCACCGTGTGCGGCCAGCGCCACTGATGGCCAGTCCCGGCCGCTGCACCAGCCGCTTTTTTGCGGTGTAAGGACGGGCGTTGGCTGGCGCCTAACGCGACACGGCGCCCGATTTTTCGCGCATTTTCGCTGTTAGACTCGTTGCACTTACCGACCCACCTGCCGTGTCCGCCCCCCTGCCCCCCTCCCTCGTTGATTTGCGTGACTTGCGCACCGACAACGCACTGGCCTTGCTGCAGCAGGCCGGGACCCGGGCCCTGCCCTCGGTGTCGGAATCCCCCACCAACTACCTGCAAAGCCTGATCAACGGCTTGTGTGAACTGTCGCTCAAGGACCCGCTCACGGGGCTGGGCAATCGACGCCATTTCCTCAACGCCCTGGAGCGCGAAATCGACCGCGTGGCGCGTTCCGGCGAGCAGGCGCTGCTGTTGATTCTGGACATAGACCACTTCAAGAAGGTGAACGACACCTACGGGCACCCGGCAGGTGACCAGATCCTGAAGAGCGTGGCGGATTGCCTGCTGGAATGCGTGCGCCCCATGGACACTGTGGCGCGCTTTGGCGGAGAAGAGTTCGTCATCATCTTGCCGAACTGCCACAACGCCTTTGGTCTGGTCGTGTCCGAGCGCATTCGTGAATCGGTAGCGGCCACGGTGACCCAGGTCGCACCGGCGGTGGGCGTTTCCGTCACCGTCAGCATTGGTGGCGCCTATGCGCCGCAGTGGGTGCGCTCGACCACGGCCATCTGGACCGAACGCGCCGACCAGCAACTCTACGACGCCAAGACGCAGGGCAGAAACCGTGTCTGCATGGCCACACAGCCCGACAGCATCGTCACGGCGGAGGAAAAGAATTTGTTGTTTGGACACCTGTCGGTGAGTGACCCGGCCTGGATTCAGCTTCCCTCGAGCGAGGCTACCAGCAACGCGACAGAAATTGCCGTTGATCCAACCACCATCCGGGGGCTCCGCCGCAAACGCCGCGTGCCAGCCTCACCGGATCCCAAGGTCAATCCATGAGCGATATCCCCAAGGCCGGCTCCGGCCCCTCCGTGCACGACGTGCGCGCCCCAGGCGCGGGCGCCAAGGTACTGGCAGTGACCAGCGGCAAGGGCGGCGTCGGAAAAACATTTGTCTCGGCGAATCTGGCCGCGGCGCTGACCAAACGCGGCTACCGCGTGCTGGTGCTGGATGCGGATCTGGGTCTGGCCAATCTGGACGTGGTGCTGAACCTCTACCCCAAGACCACGTTGCACGACGTATTCACCGGCAAGGCCAAGTTGGAAAACGCCATTCACAAGGCGCCGGGCGGTTTTTCCGTGCTGCTGGCGGGCTCCGGCATGGTCGAGTATTCGCGCCTGACCCCGCAGGTGCGCAATGAGTTTCTGGAAGTCGTGCAAAGCCTGATCCCCAAGTACGACGTGATGCTGCTCGATACCGGTGCCGGCATTTCCGACGTGGTGCTGTTTGCCATTTCCCTGGCGTCCGAGGTGCTGGTGGTGGCGACGCCCGAGCCCACTTCGCTGACCGACGCCTACGCCACCATCAAGGTGCTGGCGGTGCAGCAAAACCGCGACCACGTGCATCTGGTGGTGAACCAGACGGCGCGCAGCGGCGACGGGCGCGCCATCACGGCGCAGTTGCAACAGGTGCTGGACCGCTTCGTCGGGACCGGCGCCGACAAACGGGTGCGATTGCTGCATCTGGGCGACATTCCCATCGACGCCTCGGTGCGCGAAGCGGTGATGCGGCGTCAGTTGCTGCTGCTCACGGCAGCAGGCTGTCCCGCTGCCGTGGCGGTAAACCTGCTGGCCGCCAAGCTGGACGAAATCCTGCTGAAATAAGCGCCTTTTTTGTCATTGCGTGTCTCCAGTTCCGGCGCGGAACCGGACACGGACCTTGAACAACCATCGTCATTGCGAGCCGCGTGCCTTCAGCCGCGAGGCCCTTGGGCCGTGGCGGGACGTGGCAATCCATGTCTTTGGAAGTTCGTGGCTGCGCGCCCGGCGTACGGCGTGCGTCCTCATGGTGCCAAACGCGCACAAATCGGCCGCCCGCCGCACCCCAACCGCTTGAAGTGACGACTTATGCGCACGTTTCCTTGAGTGTTCATGGAAAGGAGGCTTACCGACGCGGCAAATGTACTGCCACGCTATGCGGGCTCGCAGTGACGAAAATGGCTGCGGCCTGTCCCCCAAGCGTATACAGTTGAGAACAGAGCGTAGCAATCGGCGGGCTGCCGAAAATCGCGCCGAAGAAACATGTTGTGGCTTCGATGCGGATTCCGGTAATTCGGCTGTTCGGCTGTTCGGCTGTTCGGACTTGGATGCCGTGTGGCAGAGCTGAGCAGCGCAGCAGCGGTCGGATCAGGGCGGGCGTCTGTTTGAGCCCGCAGGGCGAGTTTAGCCCGACCCCGACCGATGAGCGCAGCGCAAGGGACCGCGCAGCGGCTCTGACTTCGGCTGCCTTTTCTTTCGGGTACCTTGCTTTGGGCAAGCAAAGAAAGGTACCTCGCCTGCCGGGGCGAGACCCAGCCTGCACCGAAATCCAAAAAAAGCCCCCGAAAAATCAATCACTTAGGGTGTGTTTCTTGAGAGCACGCTCGCTGCGCGTAGCTTTGGTCTGTCCCGCAATATTTCAGGATATCAATTCTTCCATCCCCGCGCTGAGCTCGGCCCAAGGGGGCAGGTCAGCCAACAAGGCGCCCAGCGGCAAACCGATTCTGGCGCCGACATCGGCTGGCCAGCCGGCTTCAATTTCTTCCGCATTGAGGAGATTTTCTTCCGCCCTTGAACGCCAGGCCGCGATGTGCACGAGCGCACCTACGGGATCGAAAAGGCCTGCGTCAAAGGGCTGCCCGCTGGCAGCAATCGCGTTCGCAAACTCCTCGGGAAACTTCCAGCGGCGCGCCAACTCGGCGCCCACATCGAAGTAGCTGTAGCCAAAGGACTGTTGTTCCAGGGCGACGCGCCTCGGGTCCAGGGCGTTGAGCGTCTTGTCCATTTGCAGCATCACCTCGGGCATGGCCACGTGCATCACGAGTTGCCCGATGGCGTGCATCAGGCCCACGGTGAAGGCCAGATCGGAATTCAGATCGATCTGCTTGGCCAGATGACGCGCCGCCACCGAGGTATGCAGGCTGTGGCGCCAGAAGCGCTTCAGGTCCATGCCGGGTATGGACTTGAAACCGCCTGTGAGCCCGGTGCTGATGACCAGGGTGCGTACGTTGACGAAGCCCAGCATGGTCACAGCATCCTCCACACTGGCCACGGTGCGCGACACATGATAGTAGGCCGAATTCGCCAGACGCAGCAGGCGCGCGCTCAAGACTTGGTCGGTGGAAATGGTGCGGATGATGTCGCCCACCGCCACGTCCTCGTCGTTGAAACTCTGTATCAGTTCCTGTGCGACCTTGGGGATGGTCGGCAACGCCTGAGCTTGCTGGAACAGGGCATCAAGTTGCATGGTTCGGTCTCCGCTGGAAAAAAATTTGCAGCTTGGCGCATCCACCCCGGCTGGGCGCTCAGTGTTTGCCCGGGAGCAGCGCCAGAAACTCGCGCCGCAGGTTGCCGTCTTTCAGAAAGCTGCCACGCATCACCGAATTGATCATCTTGCTGTCCAGGTCTTTGACGCCGCGCCAGCCCATGCAGAAGTGGCTGGCTTCCATGACGATGGCCAATCCGTCGGGTTGGGTTTTTTCCTGAATCAGGTCGGCCAGTTGCACCACCGCTTCCTCCTGAATCTGGGGCCTGCCCATGACCCATTCAGCGAGCCGCGCGTACTTGGACAGGCCGATGACGTTGGTGTGCTCGTTGGGCAGTACGCCAATCCAGATCTTGCCGATGACCGGGCACAGGTGGTGCGAGCAGGCGCTGCGCACCGTGATCGGACCCACGATCATGAGTTCGTTCAGACGTTCGGCGTTGGGAAACTCGGTGATCTCCGGTGGATGCACATAGCGCCCCTTGAACACCTCTTGCAGGTACATCTTGGCGACGCGCCTCGCGGTCGAGCTCGTGTTGTGGTCGTTCTCCGTGTCGATCACCATGCTGCCCAACACGCCCGCCATCTTGGTTTCCACCTCGTCGAGCAGTTTCTCCAATTCGCCGGGTTCGATAAAGGCCGCAATGTTGTCGTTGGCGTTGAAACGTTGGCCCGCGGCCTTGACGCGCTCACGGATCCGCACGGAAACAGGTACGCCCTCCGCGCTGTCCTGCGCCGCATCGCGCGCCAGGGAAAGATTTTGCAAATTCTTGAACATCGGACGATCCTAGCAGCGTTTTGCGTTCATGGTTTTGCGCGCCTTCGCCAGCCGATCGGCACATCGGTCATCAGTAGCGTTTGCCCGTGAGCGCCAGCGCAAATCGCATCAGACCATAGGCCAGCCAGTCCAGGGCGCGAGAACTCCAGCGGCGCTGCGCGTACAGGGTCGGGTCCAGGCGTCGGCCCTGGGTGCGCATGGCAGATTCCAGTCGCGCCTTGAGGTTCCGCGCAAACTCTGCATCCACCGCCATCACGTTGGCCTCGCGCGCCAGCAGCAGACTCAGGGGATCGAGGTTGGAAGAACCCACCGTGGCCCAGGCCTGGCGGCTGTCGGCGTCGATCACCGCCACCTTGGCGTGCAGGAAGCTTGGCGCGTATTCGTGCAGCTCGATGCCGGCAGCCAGCAGCGAACCGTACACCGGGCGCGCCGCATGGTAGGCCATGAAGTACTCGTAACGCCCCTGCAGCAGCACGCGCACCTGCACGCCGCGCCGCGCCGCGTGAATCAGGGCCCGGCGCAACTTGCCGCCGGGCAAAAAATAGGCGTTGGCAATGACGATGTCATGGTGCGCCGCGCCAATGGCCTTGAGGTAGGAGCGCTCGATGGTGCGGCGGTGCTGTATGTTGTCGCGCAACACCAGAGCGGCCCGGGCCAAACCCTTGTTGGCAGTCAAACCCGAGTCTGGATCGACGTCCGGAAAGTGCAGCTTGCCGACGCGACGCGCCGACTCCCAGGCCGCAGCCAACTCGCGGTCGCGCATCTTGCGCAGGGCCTGGGTGCGCCACCACAACTGGCTGATCACGTCGTGCGCAGCACGCACCAGGGGGCCGTGCACACGCACGGCGAAGTCAAATCGCGGCGCCTCCAGCGCGCCGTACTGCGGATCGTGGAAATCGTCGAGCACGTTGATACCGCCGCAAAAAGCCGTGCGCCCGTCGACCACGCACAGCTTGCGGTGCAGGCGCCGCCAGCGGCTGGGCAGCAGCAGCCCGAAGCGCCCCAGCGGCGCAAACAGATGCCACTGCACGCCCGCGCCGTCAAAGCGCTGGCGCCATTCCAGCGGGAATTGGGGCGTACCGACACCATCCACCATGAGGCGCACCGTGACACCGCGCCTTGCGGCCTGCTCCAGCGCCGCAGCGACCTGCGACCCGGTGCCAAAAAAGTCGAAGATGTAGGTTTCCAGCAGGACCTCGTGCTTGGCACTGGCGATGGACTCGATCATGGCGCCGAACAACTCGACGCCACCTTGCAGCAGCTGGAGGTGATGCCCCGGCAACAGCGCTGGCATGGCCATGGGCGGCTCAGCTCGGCAAACCGAACTCGGCAATCAGCGGCAAATGATCCGACATGCGCCACCAAGCCCGTCCGTGCGGCACTTGCGCGGACAGCGGCATCAGACCACGCACGTAGATGCGGTCCAGGTGCAGCAGCGGCAGACGCGACGGGAAGGTCGGCAAGCGCACAGAGTCGAAAGTTTTCAAGCCCAGGTCGGCCATGGGCAGGTGCAGGCGTTCGCCCCAGTCATTGAAATCCCCGGCCACCACCAAGGCGTCGTGTGCCGGGATTTCGTGCTGCAGGTAGCGCCCGATGCTGGCAATCTGACGCACCCGTCCGGCGTGCATCAAGCCCAGATGCACCACCACGACATGCACGACAAGGTTGCCGACCTGAACCTGTGTGTGCAGCAGGCCACGCTGTTCGAAGCGATGGTCCGACACGTCCCGATGCGCCGTTTGCAGCAGGGGCCAGCGCGACAGGACGGCGTTGCCGTGCTCGCCGTAGTGCGTCACCGCGTTGCTGCGATAGGCCACTTCGTAGCCTTCGGGTGCCAGGAAATCTGCCTGCGGCTGCGCCGGCCAGCGCGCGAAATGCCGCTGCTCGCGCCGGTGCATGCTGCGCACCTCCTGCAGGCAGACCACATCGGCGTCAAATTGTTCCACGGCGTGACCGATGTCGTGGATCTGCAGGCGCCGCGTCGGGCCCATGCCACTCACGCCCTTGTGAATGTTCCAGGTGGCAATGCGTAGTGTTGTTGGATGCAAGATGCTGGCTTCAAAGGTCAAATTGTGGCAGCAAAGGGCGACGTCAGTACCTGACAGAATCAAACCATGGCAAATTACTTGATTGGCGATGTCCAGGGCTGCGATGCGGCGCTGGGCCGACTGCTGGAAAAACTGGATTTCAGCCCCAGCCGCGACACCGCTTACCTGCTGGGCGACCTGGTGAACCGGGGGCCGGAATCGGCCGCCGTGCTACGCCGACTGATGAAGCTGGACGCCGCGGCGCGCTGCCTGCTGGGCAACCACGACCTGCACCTGCTGGCCGTGGCGCAAGGCGTGCGCCCGGCGCGCGCCGACGACACGCTGTACGAAGTGCTGGCAGCGCCCGACCGCGAGCGGCTGCTGCACTGGCTGCGCCAGCAGCCGCTGGCACTGTTTGAGCACAACTGCCTGATGGTGCACGCCGGCGTGCTGCCGTCCTGGAGCACGCAGCAAACCCTGGACCTGGCAGGCGAAGTGCAGGACACCCTGCGCGGGCCGACCTTTGCCGACTTTTTGCACCACATGTACGGAAGCAAGCCGGCGCAATGGAATGACGACTTGACGGGTGCCGACCGCACACGCGTCATCGTGAACGCCCTGACGCGCATGCGCTTTTGCAGTACGGATGGCGTCATGGAGTTCGGCGCCAAGGAGGGCAAGGCAGTGGCCCCGGCGGGCTTCATGCCCTGGTTTGATGTCCCCTCAAGGCGCACTGCACAAACGCTGGTGGCCTTTGGTCACTGGTCGACACTGGGCCTGTTGCAGCGTGACAAACTGCTGGCCCTGGACACCGGTTGCGTCTGGGGCGGTTGCTTGAGCGCCGTGCAGCTTGAGGCGGGTCGGCAGGGCCACCTGATTCAGGTCACTTGCCCGCAGGCGCAAAAGCCCGGGCAGTGATACGACCTCAGTGGCTGCCGCAGGAGGCCGGGCCCTTACCCGGCATGGGCGTGTCGCGGTCCGCGCCGGCCGCCAGCAGGCGCTTTTCGTACTCGGCCCACAACTCATCCTGCTGCGAGCCGAGAAAGTAGAGGTAGTCCCAGGAATAGATGCCGGTGTCGTGCCCGTCGGAAAAGCCCGGCTGCACAGCGTAGTTGCCTACCGGCTCGAGTGCCAGCAGGTCCACGTTGCGCTTGCCGGTCTGCAGCACTTCCTGGCCGGGCCCATGGCCCTGAACTTCGGCCGAAGGCGAGTAGATGCGCAGCAACTCGAACGGCAGGCGAAACGCAGCCCCATCCGAAAAAACAATCTCCAGCACGCGCGACTGGTTGTGCACCGTCAACGCCTGGGGGGTCGGTGACCCTGCTTGCAAACCTGCCATCTTGTGTTCTCCTGATTAATTGTTGTTCAGAGCGCAGCCAGTCGCTGCACCATGAATTGCTCCAGCCGGCGACGCTCATCTTCCACACTCGCCACCTTTTGCGCATCCGTGGCCCGCTGCGCCTGCGCCCAGACCGGCGCCGGAAAGTGGCTGTCCCAGTCGAAGCGGGCAATGATGTGCCAGTGCAGGTGCGGCACCATATTGCCCAGGGCCGCGAGGTTGATCTTGGTGGGTTGCAGAAGCTCGCGCAGCGTTTTTTCCACGATGGCAACGGCCTGCATGCACAGCCCTTGCTCGTCGCTCGACAGGTCGGAAAACTCGGCCACATGCCGACTCCAGACCAGACGATAAAAGGCCGGAAAACCCGCCTCTTCGGCCCGAATCACGCGAAACGTCTCCGCCTGAAACACCAGGGCCTCGCCCTTCGTGGTGCACAGCGGACAAGCAGGAAGGTTCATGGGCAAGGTCACACCAGCACGCGCTCGATGCCGCCGCTGTTGGCCGCCGCCACGTACTGCGGCATCCAGTTTTCGCCCAGGATCTGACGGGCCATCTCCACCACGATGTAATCGGCTTCCAGCAG
Organism: uncultured beta proteobacterium; assembly: GCA_903830985.1. Classification (GTDB taxonomy): domain Bacteria; phylum Pseudomonadota; class Gammaproteobacteria; order Burkholderiales; family Burkholderiaceae_C; genus CAIKVZ01. The sequence continues at coordinate 1,337 of CAIKVZ010000167.1, read as the reverse complement.
GCCGTTGTTCAGGTCTTCGCCAAAGCGGCTCAGACCCTGCAGACAGGCCGGGCACGAGGTCAGCATCTTGATGTTTTCCTTGGGACCCACCAGGCCGCGATCGCGCAGTTCGGCCTCGCCCTTGAGCACTTCCTCTTCCTTGCGAAAGCGCACCTGGGTCGAGATGTCGGGGCGGTTCAGCGACAGGGTGCCGGATTCGCCGCAGCAGCGGTCCGACTGGACGACGCCGTCGCCGAGCAGCGCCTTGACGGTCTTCATCGGGTCCTGCAGCTTCATCGGGCTGTGGCAGGGGTCGTGGTAAAGGTAGCCGCCGTCCTTGTTGTCCAGCGTGATGCCCTTTTCCAGCAGGTATTCGTGGATGTCGATGATGCGGCTGCCCGGGAAAATCTTGTCGAACTCGTAGCCGGCGAGCTGGTCGTAGCAGGTGCCGCAACTCACCACCACGGTCTTGATGTCCAGGTAGTTCAGGGTGTTGGCCACGCGATGGAACAGCACACGGTTGTCGGTGATGATCTTCTCTGCCTTGTCGAACTGACCGGCGCCGCGCTGCGGATAACCGCAGCACAGGTAGCCCGGCGGCAGCACGGTCTGCACGCCGGCGTGCCAGAGCATGGCCTGCGTCGCCAGACCCACCTGCGAGAACAGGCGCTCGGAGCCGCAACCGGGGAAATAGAACACGGCTTCGGTCTCGGCATTCGTGCCTTTCGGGTCGCGGATGATCGGGACGTAATTGCGGTCCTCGATGTCGAGCAGGGCGCGCGCCGTCTTCTTTGGCAGACCGCCGGGCAGCTTCTTGTTGATGAAGTGGATCACCTGCTCCTTCATCGGCGCGGTGCCCACCGTGGCCGGGGGTGCTGCGGTCTGCTTGCGCGCCAGCAGCTTCATCAGGTCGTTGCCAAAGCGTTGCGCGCGCATGCCGACGTTCACCATGACGGAGCGCGCCAGCTTGATGGTCTGCGGATTCGTCGCGTTGAGCAGGAACATCGCCGCGGCGCCGGCCGGACGGAAGCTCTTCTTGCCCATCTTGCGCAGCAGGTTGCGCATGTTCATGGACACGTCGCCAAAGTCAATGTCCACCGGACACGGCTTCAAACATTTGTGGCACACCGTGCAGTGGTCGGCCACGTCCTCGAACTCTTCCCAATGCTTGAGCGAAATGCCGCGGCGCGTCTGCTCTTCGTACAGGAAGGCCTCGATCAGCAGCGAGGTGGCGAGGATTTTGTTGCGCGGGCTGTACAGCAGGTTGGCGCGCGGCACATGGGTGGCGCACACCGGTTTGCACTTGCCGCAGCGCAGGCAGTCCTTCACGCTGTCGGCGATGGCGCCGATGTCGGACT
>CAIKVZ010000166.1 GCA_903830985.1 uncultured beta proteobacterium | reverse complement strand
GTGTGTCGCCTGGTATGGACCGACATCAACCCCAGCAAGGCCGCGGAGCATGCGCTGGCGCACAGCGTGGCGGAATTTTCCACCTTGCTCGACACCACGCACGATGGTTTTTGGCGGGTCGACGCGCAGGGGCGCCTGCTCGACGTGAACCCGGCGTATTGCCGCAAGTCGGGCTACACCCGAGACGAACTGATCGGCATGCAGGTGTCCGATCTGGAAGCCCAGGAAAGCGCCGAGGAAACCGCTCTGCACATGCGACGTGTCGTCGAGCTTGGGCACGAGCGCTTTGAATCGCAGCACCGGCGCCGCGATGGATCGACCTGGTGGGCCGAAGTGAGCACCACTTACAGCCCGTCCGGCGGCGGTCAGTTTTATGCCTTTTTCCGCAACATCAGCGCGCGCCGCCGCGACGAGGCCAGCATGCGCGTGGCGGCCATTGCCTTTGAGTCGCAGGAAAGCATGATGGTGACCAACGCCAGCGGCGAGATCCTGCGCGTCAATCGCGCCTTCACCGAAATGACGGGCTACGAGGCGCATGAGGTGCTGGGACGCAATCCGCGGCTGTTGCGCTCGGGGCGTCACGACGCGGCGTTTTACCGAACCCTCTGGGACAGCGTGGCACTGTTGGGATCCTGGGCCGGTGAAGTCTGGAACCGGCGCAAGAACGGCGAAATCTTCCCGGAGTGGGTGACCATCACGGCGGTGCAGGATGGCGACGGCCACACCGGCCATTACGTCTGCACCGCCACCGACATGACGCTGCGCAAGAACGCCGAGGACCAGATCAGGAATCTGGCCTTCTACGACCCCCTGACGCACCTGCCTAACCGTCGTCTCCTGCTGGACCGGCTGACCATGGTCATGGCGGCCGGCGCGCGCAGTGGTCTCAAGGGCGCGCTGCTGTTTGTCGACCTGGATCATTTCAAGACGGTCAACGACACCTTGGGCCACGTCACCGGCGACCTGCTGCTGGAGCAGGTGGCACAGCGCCTGTGCGCCTGCGTGCGTGACGGTGATACCGTGGCGCGTCTGGGCGGCGACGAGTTTGTCGTGATGCTGGGCGACCTGAGCGAGAACGAGGTCGATGCTGCGAACCAGGCCGAAATGGTGGACGGGAAGATACTCGACAGCCTGAACCAGAGCTACCAGCTGGGCCGGCATTTGCATCACAGCACGCCCAGCATCGGTGTCACCCTGTTCGGTGGCGAGCGGCAGGAGAGCTTGGAAGAGCCCTTGAAGCGCGCCGACCTGGCGATGTACCAGGCCAAGGCTGCAGGGCGCAACAACTTGCGCTTCTTTGATCCGCGGATGCAGGCCGTGGTGATGGCCAGGGCCACGCTTGAACTCGAGCTGCGCGAGGCGCTGGCGCAGCAGCAGTTCGTGCTGCACTACCAGGCGCAGGTGGCGGGTCAAACGGCCGATGTGACCGGTGTCGAGGCGCTGGTGCGCTGGGTCCATCCGCAGCGCGGGCTGGTGTCTCCGGTGGAGTTCATTTCACTGGCCGAGGAGACCGGCGCGATCCTGCCGCTGGGGCAAATGGTGCTGGACATCGCCTGCGCCCAACTGGCCAGTTGGTCCCGCCGACCGGATCTGGCGCAGCTCACCATCGCGGTGAACGTCAGTGCGCGCCAGTTTCACCAGGATGATTTCGTGCAACGGGTACTGTGCTCCTTGCAGCAGACGGGCGCGAACCCGCAGCGCCTCAAGCTCGAACTCACCGAAAGCGTGCTGGTGGAAAATGTGGAGCAGACCTGCGCCAAGATGAACGCCCTGAAGGCGCTCGGCGTGGGCTTTTCGCTGGACGACTTTGGCACCGGCTATTCGTCGCTGTCCTACCTGAAGCGCCTGCCGCTGGACCAGCTCAAGATCGACCAGAGTTTTGTGCGCGATATCCTGACCGAGGGCAATGACGCGGCCATTGCGCGCATGGTCATCGTGCTGGCCGAAAGCCTGGGCCTGGCTGTGATCGCCGAGGGCGTGGAAACTGCCGCGCAGCGCGACTTTTTGGCCAGTCAGGGCTGCCACGCCTACCAGGGATTCTTGTTTGCACGCCCCCTGCCTGTTGCCGAATTCGAGCGGTACCTGAAGGCGCTTTGAGCGTCCCGTTCTGCGCAATGTGTGCTGGCGAACACAGGCGTCGGGGCACTCTGGCATAGGATGAGGTGTCGCTGCCCCTGCGCTCACCCCACCGGAGATGATTATTGACCACCCCTTTGGCGAGCCCTGGGATACGCGGCCGCTGCCCAACCCGCCCCCGACACCGCTGCAAATCCGCGTTGGCTTCGAGATGGCGTACGACTGCCCCCAGCCCACGCCGATGATCCTGGCGCTGAGCATCCACTGCTCGCGCTCCGCCGACCTGCTGCGCCCCGATCAGCTGGTCACGGTTCCCGCCGTGCCGATTACGGCCTACCGGGACCTGTTTGGTAACTGGTGCGCCCGCGTTGTGGCGCCGCAGGGATGCTTTGTGCTGCGCACCGATGCCCTGGTGTCCGACAGCGGGCTGCCCGACGTGGTGGCGCCCTGGGTGCAGCAGACGCCGGTGGAGCAGCTGCCCGAAGCGACGCTGGTCTTTCTGCTGGGCAGCCGCTATTGCGAGACCGATCAGCTCTCGGCCATCGCCTGGCAGCTGTTCGGCCACGGCCCCACCGGCTGGGCCAGGGTGCAGGCGATCTGCGATTTCGTGCACCAGCACATCGAGTTCGGCTACCAGCACGCGCGGCGCACCCGCAGCGCCTGGGAGGCCTACAGCGAGGGTCGTGGCGTGTGTCGCGACTATGCGCACCTGGCGATTGCCTTTTGCCGCTGCATGAACATTCCGGCGCGCTATTGCACCGGCTACCTGGGCGACATCCGCATTCCGGCGATTCCCGGGCCCATGGATTTTGCCGGCTGGTTCGAGGCCTATCTGGGTGACCGCTGGTACACCTTCGACGCGCGCAACAACACGCCGCGCATCGGCCGCGTGCTGATGGCGCGCGGGCGCGATGCCTGCGACGTCGCGCTGACCAGCACCTTCGGCCCGAACACGCTGCAGCGCTTCAGCGTCTGGGCCGACGAGGTCGCTTAGTGGGCATTCAAGCGCCGTCCAGGCTCGCCACCAGCGATGCGACCAGCTGCCTACGCAGCGCCTCCCAGGGCGCGCCGCCCTGCGTCACGAAGCGCTGGTTCACTTCGAGTTCGATGCCGCGGTAATGCGCATCAGGGTGGCGCTGGCGCAGCAGCGACATGAGGCCGTCGCTGCGGCCCTGATAAGGGTAGTTGCGGCGCAGCCGCAGCCCGGGTGCGCGCGGCGCGAAGTCCTTCATCCAGTCGGTCGTAAAGCTTGCCTCACCCGCACGCGAGGGGTCGTACAGCCAAGCAACGTCGGCGCGGCGCGCCTGGCCGTCGAGCTCGTGCGTGAAGCTGTGCGAGGCGATGTGCAGCACCCGGTAACCGGCATCGATGTGCGCGGCCACCGCGCCTTCGATGGCGTTGCGGTGCGGGCGGTAATGGGTGTCGACGATTTCCCGGCGCAGCTTGCTCGCCAGTGGTCGTGTCACTTCGGAGAACAGTTGTCGGTGTCCGATGGAACGGTTCAGTTCCACCAGCAGGCGCGTCGTGGTGGCGGCGTGCAGCGGCACGGCACAGGCCAAAGCCATTTGCTGCCCCAGTTCCAGCGCGCCGGGGTCCCAGCCGCGGTGGCTGTCGAGCAGCGACTCTTGACCCAGAAACAGCGCGGCGTAGCCGGGCGGAACTTCGTTGCCGCCGTGTTCACAGCTCAGCAAGAGCAGATTTTTTCGGGGGTAGGTCAATCGATCTCCAGGGGCAGCATGCCCCGGAGTATCGTCCAGCGCTGCCGCTCAGGCGAAAACGTTGAGTTTGCTGGCGGCCTGTTGCAGGCCGCGGAATTTGGCGGCGAAGAAGTTCCCTGAAGCTGAGCCGCTGTCCACGGCGGCGTCCTTGTTCAGCAGTGCCAGTCCGTCCTGGAAGTCCTTCAGCGTCGTGACGGCCGAGGAGACGAAGCCTGAGGCCTGCGCGCTGCGCGCCTGATCCGCGCGAGCGGCCTGCAGACCTTCCTTGCTGATGGTGATCTTGGTAAAGACGCCATGGTCCTTGCCAAATTCAAGTTGCTTTTGCAGCGTCATGCTGCCCAGGTCGACGGGCACGGCCTTCTTGGCACTCTGCACGGCCCCTTGTGGGGCAGCTGAGGCGTCGTCGCCCAGGGTGGCGGCCAAGCCGGCAGCGTCGCTGGCAGACGGGAAATACAGATTGTTGGCGCGGTGGATTTGCATGCATCCCCCCTGGATGAAACGGATGGATCAAGTATGTCCAGCGCCATTTCCGGCGGCGCCGGAAATAAAGGGGGAAAAGCGGGGTATTTCAGCCCGATCGCAAAGACGGTTGCGATCGCTGCGCGTCAATGGCTGGAGGAATAAGGCAGTTGCTGGATGTCGTCTTCCTGCGGCACCAGGATCCAGAGCAGCACGTAGAGCACGAAGCCGATGCCGCCGGCCAGCAGGGTCAGGGTGAAGAGCAGCCGCCACACCCAGGAGTCCATGCCGGTGAAGCTGGCAAGGCCACCGCAGACGCCACCGATCCAGCAGTCGGACCGGCTGCGGCGCAGGCCGTTGATCGACGTGATGCGGCTGTCCAGGGCTGCAGGCGTCTGCAGCAGTCGGCCCTTGGCTTGGGCGAATTCCGTGTCGGTGAGGGCGCCGCGTTGGTGCAACTGTTCCAGTTTTGTCAGTTCATCTGCGAGTGTCATGATGATCTCCATTCGTTCTTGATGGCTGAAGAATAGTCTCTCTGAGCGCCTGCCGCCAGCGTCGTGTGACGAACTGCGCGTGGTCGGGTCTGGCTTGCAGCCACAGGGGACGGAAGGGTTGTCGCGGTCCTGGGCGCCGCCCCGGCTCAGGCCTGCGGCTGGAACCAGTCCAGGGTATTGTGCAGCCGTACCACGTCGCCGATCAGCGTCAGGCAGGGCGAGACCAGGCCGGCCTGCGCCACGCGTTGCGCCATGTCGGCCAGGGTGCCGGTGACGACCCTTTGCGTGGCCAAGCTGCCGTTTTGCACCACGGCGATGGGGCGTTCGGGCGAGGCGCCATGCGCGATCATCTGGCGGCAGATGTCGGGCAGGGCGTTCAGGCCCATGTAGATCACCACGGTCTGGCGCTCGCGCACCAGGCTGGGCCAGTCCAGGTCGGCCGTGCCGTCCTTCAGGTGGCCCGTGACGAACAAACAGCTTTGCGCATAGTCCCGGTGCGTCAGCGGTATTCCAGCGTAGCTGGACACGCCCGAAGCCGCGGTGACGCCGGGAACCACCTCGAAGGCAATCCCTTGTTCCGCCAGGGCCTGCATCTCTTCGCCGCCGCGCCCGAAGATGAAGGGGTCGCCGCCCTTGAGCCGCACCACCTGCTTGCCCTCGCGCGCCAGTTGCACCAGCAAGGCATTGATCTGTTCCTGGCGCAGCGTGTGCTCGTTGCGCCGCTTGCCCGCAAAGATGCGCTGGGCACCCGGCGCCACGAACTCCAATACGGCGTCGGACACCAGCTGGTCGTAGACCACGACGTCGGCTTTTTGCAGCAGGCGCACGGCGCGCAGCGTCAGCAGTTCAGCGTCGCCGGGCCCGGCGCCGACCAGGTAGACGCGGCCCACGGTGGGCGGAGCACCAGCATTCGCGCTGGCCGGTGGACCAGGCAGACAGTCATCCATCGGATTCATCGTTTCCATGCGGGGCAGCCAGGGTTTCGTTTGACTGCGGGGTTTGCGGGGCAGGCAGGTATTGTCGCGGCAAAGCCCCTGCCACCCATTTCGTCGCAACCCTAGGGTAAGTACCGTGTTTTCCGTTCGCTGTGGCGCTTGACAGCAAAATGCAGGTCGACTAAAGTTGTCTATACAAGTTGGTGATGCGGTCGCCAGCTTGTCGAGTCTCGCCAGTCAACCCGTCCTCTTCAAGCTTTTCATCAGGAGCCCCCATGCCAGTTTCCAGACACCAACCCCTTGTCCTTGCCACGCTGGCACTGTCCCTGCTGTCAACGTCGGCTTTCGCCGACGTGAAGATCGGCATCAACGTGCCGCTCACCGGTTTCGCTGCAGCCGACGGCAAGTCCGCGCTCGACGGCGCCAAGCTGGCTGTGGCGCAAGCCAATGCCCGTGGCGGCGTCAAGGGCGAGAAGATCGATCTGGTGATCTACGACGACCAGGCTTCGCCGAAAGAGGCCGTGCCGGCCGCCACCAAGCTGGTGGAAAAGGACAAGGTTGTGGGCGCGGTGTCGGGCTCCTACTCGGGCTCGACGCGCGCTGCGGCGTCGGTGTTCCAGGCGGCGCAGGTGCCCTACGTGGTGGCCTACGCCATCCACCCGGACATCACGCGCTCCGGCGACTTCATGTTCCGCGTCTCGGCCATGGGCGAGGTACAGGGGCGTGGCGGCGCCAAGCTGGTACAGACCCTGGGCAAGAAGAAGGTCGTGCTCATCACGCTGAAGAACGACTTCGGCCAATCCCTGGCGGCAGGCTTCAAGGAGGGTGCTACCGCGCTGGGTCTGACGATCGCGGGCGAGCTCGAATACAGCATGCAGGACCGCCAGTTCGGCGCCCTGATCTCGCAGGTGAAAGCGCAGAACCCGGACGTGATCTACGCCAGCGGCTATTTCTACACCGCAGGCCCGCTGGTGAACCAGCTGCGCGCGGCAGGTGTCACCGCCACCATCATCGGCCAGGAAGGCTATGACTCGGAAAAGTTCATGGAGATCGCCGGCCCCGCGTCCGAGGGCGTGCTCATCACCACCTCGCTGGACCGTGATTCGGCCAACCCCGTGACCAAGGCCTTCCTGAGCGACTTCCGCCAGGCCAACAGCGTCGGCGCCGACATGGTGGCAGCCGCCACCTACACCGCCATGCAGGTGCTGATCGAGGGTCTGAACAAGACCGGCGGCAAGGGCGGCGCCGCGCTGCGCGACGTCATCGCTGCCGGCAGCTACGACTCGCCCATCGGCAAGCTCGGCTTCAACGACCTGCACGAAGTGAAGAAGGACCTGCAGGTGCAGGTGGTGAAGGACAAGGCCTTCCATCGCCACTCCATCATCTCCGACGCCGTGCTGCTGGCGCCCCCGAGCAAGGCCTCGAAGTAAGTCGTACCGGTTAAACGCCAAGCAATCGCGCCAGCACCATGCTGTTCATCGAACTCGTCGCCCAAAGCCTGGTCCAGGGCAGCATCTACGCGCTCATCGCGCTGGGTCTCACCCTGGTCTATGGCCTGTTGCGCATCCTGCACGTGGCCCATGCCAGCCTGTTCACGCTGGGCGCCTACGTCGGCGTGCTGACCTACAACGCCAGCGGCAGCCTGGCGCTCACCCTGGCCGCGGCCATGGTGGTGTCGGGGCTGTCGGGCGTGGCGATGTTCCGCCTGGCCTACCTGCCGATCCTGAAGCAGCCGCCGCATGTGGCGCTGATCGCCTCCATCGGCCTGTTCATCGCGGCCGAGGAATGCTTTCGCATCGTCTTCGGCGCGTCGGGCCTGTCCTTCGCGAATCCGCCGCTGCAGGCGCAGGTGAAGCTGTTTGGCGGACTGCAGTTCAAGCAGGCCGAGCTGGCGGTGATGGCGGGCACGGCGCTCATCATCGGCGTGCTGGCCTGGCTGCAGACCCGCACCCGCATCGGCGTGGCCTGCCAGGCCACGGTGTCGGACCCGCAGATGGCCGAGTCCTTCGGCATCCGCCTGAACATGGTGCGCGATCTGAACTTCTTGATCGGCTCGGCGCTGGCCGGTTTTGCCGGTGTCTGGGTGGCGCTGCTGAACAATCTGGTGGAACCCACCATGGGCAGCGTGCCTTCGTACAAGGCCCTGGCCATCATCGTGCTCGGCGGCCTCGGTTCGGTGCCCGGAACCCTCATGGCGGCGCTGGTGCTGGGACTGGTCGAGTCCTTTGGCACGGTCTATCTGGGCAAGGTTCTGGACCGCAATGCGATCGCCTTCACCTTCCTGATTGTGGTGCTGATGCTCAGACCGCAAGGCCTGTTTGCCAAGCGCTGAAGGGTACGCCATGGACTACGAAATCTCCCTGATCACGACCATCGCCATCACCGTGATGTTTGCCTTGTCGCTGAACCTCATCACCGGCTTTTGCGGCCAGATCAGCCTGGGCCACGCGGCCTTTCTGGGGCTGGGCGCCTACACCTCGGCCATGCTGTGCCAGGCCGGTCTGCCGTTCTTTCTGACCCTGCCTTTTGCCATGCTGGTGGCGGGCCTGCTGGGCGCTCTGGTGGGGCTGGCGAGCCTGCGCGTGCGCGCCGACTTTCTGGCCATCACCACCATGGGCGTGGGCTTCATCTTCATCGGCGTGGTGCGCCAGCAGGAGTGGATGGGTGGCGAGATGGGCATCACCGGTTTCCCCGCTTCGGGCCTGGGCAAGACTGGCTTCATGCTGGCCGCGCTGGCGCTGGCGGCGCTCACCGCGGGCGTTAGCCTGTACATACAGCGCAGCTGGATGGGCCGGGTCTTCAACGGCATTGCCGAGGACGAGGACACCATGCGCGTGCTCGGCATCGATGTGCCGCGCTACAAGCTGGCGGCCTTTGCCATCGGCACGGCGCTGGCCGGCGCGGCCGGCGCCCTGTACGCGCAAAACCTCAAGTTCATCGGACCCGACAGCTTCGGTTTTGTCGAGTCCATCACCGTGCTCTCCATGGTGGTGGTGGGCGGCATCGGCTCGGTGTTCTGGGTCACGATCGCCGCCGCCGTGCTGTCGGCCCTGCCGGGCTGGTTCCAGTTCATCGGCGACTACAAGCTGCTGGTCTATGGCGCGCTGCTGTTCGCCATGATGCGTTTCTCGCCGCATGGTTTGGCGGGCATTGCCGCGCGCTTGACCGGCAAAGGGGCGAAGTCATGAGCAGCACAAACAGTCAGGCGCTGCTGCGCGTGGAGCAGGTGACGGTGCGCTTTGGCGGGCTGGTGGCGGTCGACCAGGTCTCTTTCAGCGTGCAGCGCGGCGAACTGCTGGGCCTGATCGGCCCCAACGGCGCCGGCAAGACCACGCTGCTGCGCGCCATCACCGGTGTGGTGCGCGCCAGCGCGGGCGAGGTCTATCTGCACGGCCAGCCGCTGGTTGCTTTGTCCATCGACCAGCGTGTGCGCCGCGGCATGTCGCTGTCGCAGCAACTGGTGAAACCCTTGCGCAACATGAGCCTGCTGGACAACGTGACCCTGGCCGCGGGCTTTCACAAGACCGTGTCGCCGCTGCGCTCGCTCCTGCATGTGGACGACAGCGCGGAGCGCGCCATCGCCCTGCAGATGCTGGAGCGCGTCGGCATCGCCGACCGGGCCCAACAGCTGCCGGGAACGCAACCGCTGGGGATTTTGAAGCGCCTGGAGCTGGCGCGCGCCCTGGCGCTCAAGCCCGAGCTGTTCCTGCTGGACGAGCCGCTCGCCGGCCTGAACACGCAGGAAGCCAAGTCCTTTGCCAACACCATCGCGGACATCCATGCCAGCGGCATGACGATCGTGCTGATTGAGCACAACCTGGGCGAAGTCATGCGCCTGTGCCAGCGCCTCGTGGTGCTGGAGAACGGCAAGAAGATCGGCGACGGCGCGCCGCGCAGCGTGATGAGCGATCCGCTGGTGCAGGCCGCCTACCTCGGCGGCGACACCCTGGCCAAGGCCCAGTCCCAGGAGGATCAACATGCTTGAGCTGAAAAACATCTCCTGCGGCTACGGTGCCTTCAACGCCGTGCACGAACTCACTTTGAAACTGCGCGCCGGCACCATCACGGCGCTGCTCGGCGCCAACGGCGCGGGCAAGTCGTCCACGCTGATGTGCATTGCGGGCCACGGCGAACTGCAGGGCGGGCAGATCCTGTTGGCCGGTCAGGACATCAGCGCCATGCCGGCGACGCAGCGGGTGCGCGCAGGGCTGGCGATTTCCCCCGAGGGCCGGCGTCTGTTCAAGGACCTGTCGGTGGAAGACAACCTGCGCGTGGGCGGAATGATCCACCCGGTGAGCGGCTACGCCCAGGACCGCGAGCGCGTGCTGACGCTGTTTCCCCGCCTGGGCGAGCGCCTGGGGTCGCTGGCCGGCAATCTGTCGGGCGGCGAGCAGCAGATGCTGGCCATCGGCCGGGCGCTGATGACGCGGCCCAAGCTGATCATGATCGACGAGCTCTCGCTGGGCCTCATGCCCAAGATCATCGACCAGTGCTACCAGGCGCTGAGCCTGCTGCGCGCCGAGGGCATGACGGTGCTGCTGGTGGAACAGAACACCGAGCGCGCCCTGGCCGCGGCCGACGACGTTTGCGTGCTCGAGTCCGGCGCCACGGTCTGGCGCGGCACGGCCGCCGACGCCCGCAACGACCCCGAATTGACCGCTGCCTACCTTGGCCTTCATTGAACTTCTCTCCCCATTTTTTCAGGATGAACACCATGGCTAATGCTGACCAAACCAATCCCCGTTATGACGCGAGCCGCGTGATCCGCGCGCCGCGCGGCACCGAGCTGAGCTGCAAGAACTGGCTGATCGAAGCCGCTTACCGCATGCTGCAGAACAACCTCGACCCCGAGGTGGCGGAAGACCCGAAGAACCTGGTGGTGTACGGCGGCATCGGCCGCGCCGCGCGCGACTGGGCCTGCTTCGACCAGATCCTGGCCTCGCTCAAGGACCTGGGCGAGGACGAGACCCTGCTGGTGCAATCGGGCAAGCCGGTGGGCGTCTTCAAGACCCACGCCAACGCGCCGCGCGTGCTCATCGCGAATTCGAACCTGGTGCCCAAGTGGGCCAACTGGGAGCACTTCAACGAGCTCGATCGCAAGGGCCTGTTCATGTACGGCCAGATGACCGCCGGCAGCTGGATCTACATCGGCAGCCAGGGCATCGTGCAGGGCACTTTCGAGACCTTTGTCGAAGCCGGGCGCCAGCACTACAACGGCAGCCTGGCCGGCAAGTGGATCCTGACCGCCGGCCTGGGCGGCATGGGCGGCGCGCAGCCGCTGGCGGCCACGCTGGCCGGCGCGGTCTCGCTGAACATCGAGTGCCAGCAAAGCAGCATCGATTTCCGGCTGCGCACGCGCTACGTGGACATGCAGGCGCGCGACATCGACCATGCGCTGGCACTGATCGCCGAGCATTGCGCGCGCAACGAGGCAGTGTCCATCGCCCTGCTCGGCAACGCCGCCGAGATCCTGCCCGAGCTGGTGCGCCGCGCGAAGGCCGGCGCCATCAAACCCGATCTGGTGACGGACCAGACCTCGGCGCACGACCTGATCAACGGCTATCTGCCGATCGGCTGGAGCGTGGCGCAGTGGAAGGACGCGCAGCGCGATCCGGCGCAGCACGCCAAGCTCACGGCCGACGCGGCGCAGAGCTGCGCCGTGCATGTGCAGGCCATGCTGGATTTCCAGTCCATGGGCATACCGACGGTGGACTACGGCAACAACATCCGCCAGGTCGCTTTCGACGTCGGCGTGAAGAATGCCTTCGACTTCCCCGGTTTTGTTCCGGCTTACATCCGCCCGCTGTTCTGCGAAGGCAAGGGACCGTTTCGCTGGGTGGCCTTGTCGGGCGACCCCGAGGACATCTACAAGACCGACGCCAAGATCAAGGAGCTGTTCCCGCAGAACCTGCACACGCACCGCTGGCTTGACATGGCGCGCGAGCGCATCGCCTTCCAGGGCCTGCCGGCGCGCATCTGCTGGCTCGGTCTGGGCGAGCGCCATCTGGCGGGTCTGGCCTTCAACGAGATGGTGAAGAGCGGCGAACTGAAAGCGCCCATCGTCATCGGCCGGGATCACCTGGACACGGGATCGGTGGCGAGCCCGAACCGCGAGACCGAGTCCATGAAGGACGGCACGGACGCGGTGTCGGACTGGCCGCTGCTCAACGCCCTGCTCAACACCGCGGGCGGTGCGACCTGGGTCAGCCTGCACCACGGCGGCGGCGTCGGCATGGGCTACTCGCAGCACTCGGGCATGGTGATCGTGGCCGACGGCAGCGACGCCGCGGCCGAGCGCCTGGCGCGCGTGCTGGTCAATGACTCCGGCTCGGGTGTGATGCGCCATGCCGACGCCGGCTACGACATCGCCATCGCCACGGCGAAGAAGCAGGGGCTGAAGTTGCCGATGATTCGCTGACCGCGCAGCATGACCTGGAACATCATCCAACTTGCCCAAATCCCGCCCAGCCCCTGGCGCAACGGCGGCGGGGTTACGCGCGAACTGGCGGCCTGGCCGTCAGCGCAGGACTGGGTCTGGCGCATCTCCGTGGCCGAGGTCGAGGCCAGCGGCCCCTTCTCCTGCTTTGCCGGTGTACAGCGCTGCTTTGCCGTGTTGCATGGCGCGGGTGTGCGCCTGCGCTTTGCCTCGCAGCAACTGGAGTTGACGCAGGCCAGTGAGCCGCTGAGTTTTGACGGCGCCGACGCCGTGGACTGCGATCTGCTGCAAGGCGCAACGCAGGACTTCAATCTGATGGTGCGTTGTGACCGCAGCAGCGCGACGCTGCGGCGCTTGCGCGCTGCCGAGCGCATCGTGCTCGCCACCGGGAAGACCGTCGCGGTTTGGGCCAACAGCGCGCCGGTGCAACTACAGGCCGCCGATGAAGCGCTGCTGCTGCCGGCGCACAGCCTGGCGTGGCAGACCCTTCCCGCAGGCACCGTCCTGCAAGTCGAGGGCACAGACGCCCTGTACCTGGAGATAGCGACATGGGATTGAAGCTCTGGACCCACTGCAACGTGGCCAGCATGCAGGCCGACGCAGACCAGCCCTACGGCCTGATCGCGGACGCGGCGCTGGTGGTGCAGGGCGAACGCATCGCCTGGGTCGGACCGCGCCGCGATCTGCCAACCGAACTGCTGGCGCGCTGCAGCGAACAACACGACGCGCAAGGCGCGCTCATCACGCCGGGACTCATCGACTGCCACACGCACCTGGTGCATGGCGGGGACCGCGCGCAGGAGTTCGAGCAGCGCCTCAACGGCGCGAGCTACGAGGAGATCGCGCGCGCGGGCGGCGGCATCCAGTCCACGGTGCAGGCCACGCGCAGCGCCACGCCGGCGCAGTTGCAGGAGCAAGCCGAGCCACGGCTGAAGCAGTTGCTGGCCGAAGGCGTGACCACGCTGGAGATCAAGTCGGGCTATGGGCTGGCGCTGGAACCCGAGCGCAAGATGCTGCAGGTGGCGCGGGCCCTGGGGCGCGACCACGCGGTCGAGGTGCGCACCACCTTTCTCGGCGCGCACGCCCTGCCCACCGAGTTTGCCGGTCGCTCCGACGACTACGTGGACGAGGTGCTGAGCATGCTGGGCGTGCTGCACGCCGAAGGCCTGGTCGACGCGGTCGACGGCTTTTGTGAACGCATTGCCTTCAGTCCGGCACAGATCGCGCGTGTCTTCGATGCGGCGCAAGCCCTGGGCTTGCCGGTCAAGCTGCACGCCGAGCAACTCAGCGACAGCGGCGGCGCGCAACTCGCTGCGCAGCACGGCGCGCTGAGCTGCGACCATCTGGAGTGGTTGTCCGAAGACGGCGCTTGCGCCATGGCCGCGGCCGGCAGCGTGGCCGTGCTGCTGCCCGGCGCCTTCTACTTTCTGCGCGAAACCAAGCTGCCGCCGGTGGAGATGCTGCGCCGGCACGGCGTGCCCATGGCCATCGCCACGGACTGCAATCCCGGCACCTCGCCCTGCAGTTCGCTGTTGCTCATGCTCAACATGGCGTGCACGCTGTTTCGCCTCACACCCGAAGAGGCCCTGGTCGGCGTGACGCGCCACGCCGCGCTTGCCCTGGGTCTGGGCGACCGCGGCGTGCTGGCCGCTGGCCTGCGCGCCGACTTCGTGCTGTGGGATGTGCAGCGCCCGGCGCAGCTGGCCTATGGCCTGGGCGCGAACCCCTGCATCCAGACGATCTTCAAAGGGACACCACGATGAGCTTCACCCTGCACCAGGGCAGCGCCGCGCTGCTCGTCAGCCTGCCGCACACCGGCACCGAAATCCCGAGCGAACTGCGCCAGGCCTACGTGCCGCGCGCGCTCGATCTGGAAGACACGGACTGGCATCTGCAGCGCCTGTATGAATTCCTGCCGGCGCTGGGCGCGAGCGTGATTGCGCCGCGCTACTCGCGCTATGTGATCGACCTGAACCGTCCGCCGGACGATGCGCCCATGTACCCGGGGGCGTCCAATACCGAGCTGTGTCCGACGCGCTTCTTCACCGGCGACGCGCTCTATCCCGAGGGCCAGGGCGTTTCTGCTGATGAGCGCACGCGGCGCCGCGCGGCCTACTGGCAGCCCTACCACGCCGCCCTGGAAGCCGAGCTGCAGCGCCTGGTGGCGCTGCACGGTTACGCCCTGCTGTGGGACGCGCACAGCATCCGTTCGCAGATTCCCTGGCTGTTCGAAGGAACGCTGCCGGGACTGAGCCTCGGCACGGCCGACGGCGCCAGCGCGGACCCGTCGATCGCGCAGGCATTGACAACCCTTTGCGCCGCAGCGCCTCAGTTCTCGCATGTGCTCAACGGCCGCTTCAAGGGCGGCTACATCACGCGCCGCTACGGCGCACCGGCGCTTCATGTGCACGCCGTGCAACTGGAGATGTGCCAGAACCTGTACATGCAGGAGTCGCTGCCCTTCGCCTATGACGAGGCGCGTGCGCGCCAGGTCCAGCCCCTGCTGGCGTCCATGCTCACTGGCGCGCTGGCCGCCTGCAAGGCCTTGTATGAACACTGAACGCCAAAGCTTTTTCGCGCAGCAGGCCTGGGTGCAGGGGCGCTGGGCGCGCGACGTGCTGCTGAATGTGGACGCTGCCGGTTTGTGGAGCGAGGTGCAAATCGGCGCACCGGTGGCCGAGCGCTTTGGCGCCACGGTGCTGGTGGGCCCAGTCTTGCCGGCGCTGGTGAACGCGCACAGCCATGCCTTTCAGCGCGCCATCGCCGGACTCACCGAGCGCCAGGGTGCGGGCGGTGCGAGCGACGATTTCTGGAGCTGGCGCGACCGCATGTACAGCGTGGCGCGGCGCATCACGCCAGAGCAGCTGGAGGCGATTGCGTCACTGCTTTATTCCGAGCTGCTGGCCGGCGGCTACACCCAGGTGTGTGAATTCCATTACCTGCACAACGCCGCCGACGGCGCGCCGCACGCCGACCCCATCGACATGTCGCTGGCCCTGGTGCGCGCAGCGCAGCGCGTGGGCATGGGGCTCACGCTCCTGCCCACGCTGTATAGGCATTCGGGCTTTGGCGTGCAGGGCCTGCGCGAGGACCAGCGCCGCTTTGCCGGCACGCCCGAGAGCCTGCTGCGCCTGGTGGAAGACCTGCAGCGCCAGACGCTTGGCCTGCCCGGCGTGAACGTCGGCGTGGCGGCGCATTCGCTGCGCGCCGTGGATCCCGCGGCCTTGGCTGAACTCGCCGCCGAGGCTGCCCGCCGGCAACTTCCGGTGCACATTCACATCGCCGAGCAGGTTCAGGAGGTGCAGGACTGTCTGGCGCACACAGGCCAGCGCCCCATCGCCTGGCTGCTGGAGCATGTGGCGATGGACGAGCGCTGGAACCTGGTGCACGCGACGCACACCACGCCGGCGGAGTTGCAGGGCGTGCGGGACAGCGGCGGGGCAATAGTCATCTGCCCCAGCACCGAAGCCAATCTGGGCGACGGCGTGTTCGACTATTCGGGCTATACGGCCTTGGGCGGTCAATGGTCCATCGGTTCCGACAGCCATGTGACGCGCAGCTGGAGCGAGGAACTGCGCCTGCTGGAGTATTCGCAGCGCCTGACGCAGCGCCGGCGCAATGTCGCAGCGCAACCCGGCGTGAGCTCGGCCGCAGCGCTGTTCGAGGCCGCGCTGGCAGGCGGGGGTTCGGCAACTTCCCTGCCCATGGGAGGCCTTCAGGTCGGTTGCCGCGCCGACTTTCTGGTTCTCGATTCCGAGTCGAGCAGCCTGTTGGGCGTGCCTGCCGAGTCCCTGCTCGATGCGCTGGTTTTTTCCAGCCCCGGCGCACGCTTCGCCCAGATCGGGCACGCCGGAAAAATCGCGGCCCGGTCCGACCGCACGGCGCAACTCAGACAGGAGTTCACGGGGACGATGAAGGCGCTCTGGGGCGGCTGAACGTGGAACAACGTGCGGCGAGGGTTTGCCATTCCCCCGCGCCCACGCGGGCGGGCTAATCCGGTCACAATCAGCGCCGAGTCGGGCCTCACCTTGTGCCTGCCGTCCAATTGTTTCAAAGGCATGCATGTTGAAAATGGCAATGGTCACGGGCCTCGCGGCTGTATTGGGATTCACGGGCGCGGCGTTGGCCGAGGACAACCATGTCGACACCCAGCGTTCGGACGCGCCCGAGCTGGCGCGTTACGGCCCTTTCAACATCGGCGTGAAGACGCTGCAATTGAGCCACGCGAAGCAGCTTGATGTGCTGCACGCCAAGCCCGGCGAAGCCATTCCCTTGTACGACCGACCCCTGACGGTCGAGGTCTGGTACCCGGCCACGCTGGCGAGCGGCCAGGCGGCGGCGGGCCAGTATCGCGCCATGACGCGCGACGGCAAAACCGAGGTCACGCTGTTGGGACGGGCGGTGCGCGACGCGCAGGCCGACGCGTCCAAGGGTCCCTATCCCCTGCTCATCATTTCCCACGGCTATCCCGGCAACCGTTACCTGCTGAGTCACCTGGGTGAGAACCTGGCGAGCAAGGGCTATGTGGTCGCCTCCATCGACCACACGGACAGCAACTACGCCGACCAGGCGGCCTTTGGCAGCACCCTGTTGAACCGCTCGCTGGACCAGCTCTTCGTGCTGGGCGAAATGGCACGCCTCAACAGCGCAGAACCCTCAGGACTCAAGGGCATGGTGAACGCTGACAACACGGGCTTGATTGGCTACTCGATGGGCGGCTATGGTGCGCTCAACACCGTCGGTGCCGGCGTCACCGCCGCCAGCGTGGCCTTCCCCTGGGGCACGCCGAACGGCGCACTGGCCGTGCGCCAGGCCGGCAACGCCAGCTATGCCGCGTCCATGGACAAACGCATCAAGGCGGCGCTGGTGATTGCGCCCTGGGGCTGGAACCAGGGCTTCTGGGACGCCGCCGGACTCGCCGGCATCAAGACACCGGTGTTCTTCATGGCGGGCAGCGTGGACGACGTGGCCGGCTATTCGCCGGGCGTGCGCAATATCTTTGAGGGCAGCGTGAACGCGCCGCGCTACCTGCTGACTTTCGAGAACGCGAATCACAACGCCGCAGCGCCCATCCCCGCGCCGCGCGAGACCTGGCAGCCGGTGGCGCATCTCAAGTTCGTCCCGGCCGAGCATTACGCCGACCCGGTCTGGGACAGCGCACGCATGAACAACATCGCCCAGCACTTTGCCACCGCCTTTCTGGGCAAGGTCCTCAAGGGTGATGTGGCGATGGAGCCTTATCTGAACGTTACGGAAAACGCCCGCGATGGCAAGTGGTCGGCCGAGGCCGACGGCAGCTTCAAGAGCGACCACAGCTACTGGAAGGGCTTCCCCAAGCGCACGGCGGTCGGCCTGCGGCTGGAGCAGGGCAAGGCGAACTGAAGACGTCGATTAGCCGAACTGCAGCTCGATTTTCCCGGCCCGCCGGCGCACGGGGCTGACCACGATCATGACGTCGTGACCAAGCCGGGTCACCAGTTCCAGCAGTTTGGCTTCGCTGACGCCGCGAAACTGACCGCGCGTGATGCGCGAGACCTTGGATTGGTCGATGCCCAGCAGCGTCGCCGCATCGGCCTGCGTCAGACGCCGTGCCTTGATGGCGCGCGCGATCTCGGCGGCGAGTTGCGACTTGCGTTGCATCTCGGCCGCGTCGGCATAGCCCAGGTCGGCGTAGACATTGGTGCTGCCCTCTTGAACCGTGATTTCGCCATTTCCATTCATCGCCGAACTCCTTGTTGAGCTTGCCAGGCCTCGAAGTCCTGCTTCGCGACCTTAAGTCGGGTATGGACCAAATCCATGTCGGGTTTCGGTGTTGCAGAGCCGCTTTTGGACTTCTTTTGGAAGCAGTGCAGCACATAGACCCAGCCAGCGAATTTGACGGTGTAGACAGCCCGGTAGGTGTCTCCCTGATGATCCTCAACCACCTCCAGCACGCCGGCCGAACCGAAACCACCCAGCACCTTGGTGTCCTGGTGTCTGCCGCCTGCCTGCGCAAGGTCAATGGCGTGTCCAAACACGTCTTTGACGTCCTCGGGCATGGCATCCAGATCACGCTTGGATGACCCCACCCACTTGAGCGGCTTGCGGGTCTGCTGCGACATGGGTGCATTATGCCAATTAAGGCATATTCATGTCAATGCACAGCCTTGGGAAATAGATCAGGCCAAAACACAGGCCTCGAGTTCATCGAAGGCCGACAGCACGTGTTCGCCCAGGCTGTGCAGGTCCGGCAATCCGTCGGCGGCAACCAGTCCGAAAAACAGCGTGTCGGCGTAGCTGAACAAGGTGATGTTGAGCCGGTTGCTCGGCGGCAGCGTGCTGATGGGGTGCATCTCCTCCATCCTGGCGCCCTTGATGTACAGCGTGTCCTTCGGGCCCGGCACGTTGGACACCATGGCGTTGCTCATGGGCGGCAGGGCGTCGCTCAGCTTGAGCGTCTCCGCGCCCTGGGCAATCAGTCCGGTGAGGATGGTGTAGGACTCGATCGCCACCGGCGCCACGCTGTCCATCATGCTGCGCACATTGCGCAGCGAATAGCCGATGTTGCGCAGCCGTACATAGGGGTCGTCGGTCGGAGCCGACAGCTCCACCTGAACGATGCCGATCTTGTTGCCGGCGGTTTTTTCGCCTTCGCGGCGCAGGTTCACCGGCATCTGGATGGTGATGGGCCGCTTCAGGTCCACGCCCTGGTCG
>CAIKVZ010000165.1 GCA_903830985.1 uncultured beta proteobacterium | reverse complement strand
TAGCTACAACTCCACGCACCCACCCTGCCTTGGCGCTACAATCGATCCCGCTCCGGGGTGCGATCCGCCAATTGTGGTGGAGTCGCCGAGATGGTCAGAACCAAACCCGTGAACTTGAATCGGTTAGTACCGACGTAAGAAGAGCTGTCAGACATCAAAGCATCCCACGTGCTTGCCGCCTGGCCACCTTCCGGAGCACTGTGTAGTGACGCCCCGAAAGGATGACCCTGATGAACGCTCCCGACAAACTCGCGCAACTGCTTTCGCTGACCCGCGAACCCTTCCCTGCCTCTCACAAGGTGTATGCCAGCGGGCAATTGCATCCGCAGTTGCGGGTGCCCATGCGCGACGTGCATTTGAGCAATGACGAAATCGCCACGCTCTACGACACCTCCGGGCCGTACACCGACCCCAGCGCCGAGATCGACGTGCGTCGTGGCCTGCCCGCCCTGCGCAACGCCTGGATTGAGGCGCGCCAGGACACCGAGACCTATGCCGGTCGCAGCCACCACGGGTTGGATGACGGTACCCGCCAGGACGAGCGCGAGACTCAGCGCATTGCCGCGCTGCGCGCCGATTCGACTGCGCTGCAGCGCACGCCCCAGCGCGCCAGGGCCGGCGCCAATGTGACGCAGATGCACTATGCACGCCAGGGTCTCATCACACCGGAGATGGAGTTCATTGCCATTCGAGAGAACGGCAAGCGCGAATGGATGGCGCAGTACCTGGGTGACGCCGAGCGAGAGCAGCGCCTGCGCGGCAACCCGATGGGTGCGTGCATCCCGGAGCTGATCACGCCGGAGTTCGTGCGCGACGAGGTGGCACGCGGGCGCGCCATCATTCCGGCCAACATCAACCACCCGGAAGTCGAACCGATGATCATCGGGCGCAACTTTCTGGTCAAGATCAACGCCAACATCGGCAACTCGGTGCTCAGCTCAAGCATTGAAGAAGAGGTGGAAAAACTGGTGTGGGCGATCCGTTGGGGTGCGGACAACGTGATGGATCTATCCACCGGCAAAAACATTCACACCACACGCGACTGGATCATCCGCAACAGCCCGGTGCCGATTGGCACCGTGCCGATCTACCAGGCACTGGAAAAAGTGGGCGGCGTGGCCGAAGACCTGACCTGGGAGATCTTCCGCGACACGCTGATCGAGCAGGCCGAGCAGGGCGTGGACTACTTCACCATCCATGCCGGCATTCGCCTGCCCTTCATCCCGATGACCGCCAGGCGCCGCACCGGCATCGTCTCGCGCGGCGGCTCGATCATGGCCAAGTGGTGCATCTCGCACCACCGCGAGAGCTTTCTGTATGAGCACTTCGAGGACATCTGCGCCATCATGAAGGCCTACGACGTGGCATTTTCACTGGGCGATGGGCTGCGCCCCGGCAGCGGCGCGGATGCCAACGATGAAGCGCAATTTGCCGAGCTGCGCACGCTCGGCGAGCTGACCCAGATTGCCTGGAAGCACGATGTCCAAACCATGATCGAAGGCCCGGGCCACGTACCCATGCACATGATCCAGGCCAACATGGACGAGCAATTGAAGCACTGCCAGGAAGCGCCGTTCTACACGCTGGGGCCGCTGACCATCGACATTGCACCAGGCTACGACCATATCTCCAGCGCCATCGGCGCAGCCATGATTGGCTGGTTTGGCACGGCCATGCTGTGCTATGTGACGCCCAAGGAACATTTGGGTCTGCCCGACCGTGAGGACGTCAAGCAAGGCATCATCGCCTACAAAATCGCCGCCCACGCCGCCGACATTGCCAAGGGCCACCCCGGCGCGCGCGCGCGCGACGAAGCCCTGTCGAAGGCCCGCTTCGAATTCCGCTGGCAGGACCAGTTCAACCTGAGTCTGGACCCCGACACCGCGCGTGACTTCCACGACGAAACGCTGCCCGCCGACGGTGCCAAGGTGGCGCATTTTTGCTCCATGTGCGGACCCAAATTCTGTTCCATGAAGATCACTCAGGAAGTGCGCGACTATGCGGCCCAGCAGGGCGTGGACGAAGCACAGGCGCTGAGCGCCGGTATGCAGGCCAAATCGCTTGAATTTCGTGATGCGGGCGGCGCGATCTATATCCCCATCGCCAAGGCACCGAGCCCAGTCGCATGAGCCAGATCGCCAGCAAGTTGAGCACAAAATGACGCCTGTAACCGCACCCAATTCGTCCCCCGCCGTGGTCTGGAGCGTGGCCGGCTCCGACAGTGGCGGCGGTGCCGGATTGCAGGCCGATCTGCGCGCGATCGAGGCGTTCGGGGCGCACGCTTGTACCGTGGTGGCCGCCATCACGGCGCAGAACTCTGTTGCCGTGCAGCGCATCGAACCGGTGTCCCTCGCCCTGCTGGAGGCACAACTGACAGCACTGGCCAGTGACATGCCGCCCGCTGCGATCAAGACCGGCATGCTCGGCAGCGCCGAGAACTTGCAACTGCTAGCGCACTGGATCGACCGCCTGCGCCAGCAGAATCCAGCCCTGCCGGTGGTGGTGGACCCGGTGCTGCGCGCCAGCACCGGCGCCTTGTTGGCCGATCAGGCTCTGCTGCACGGCTACCGCACGGTCCTGCTGCCACGCGCCACGCTGATCACCCCCAACCGCAGCGAAGCCGCAGCTTTGCTGGAC
>CAIKVZ010000164.1 GCA_903830985.1 uncultured beta proteobacterium | reverse complement strand
CGGGTTGTGGTGAAAGAAAGCGTAGCGAGCGGGTTGTAGGCTAGGCGGACGGAACGCAGCAACCGCAACGTACTTCCTGTACGTGAGGATTGCGAGTACCGCCTAACGACGCATACGGCCCGCGCAGTAGCTTTATTTCTCCACAACTGCGAACAAGTCGTCTTCTTTCATGACGAGCAGCTCGTCGCCGTCGATCTTCACGGTCTGGCCGCTGTACTTGCCGAACAACACGCGGTCGCCGACCTTGACGGACATGGCACCGAGTTCGCCCTTGTCGTTCTTCTTGCCAGGACCTACGGCCAGCACTTCGCCCTGATCCGGTTTTTCAGCAGCGCTGTCCGGAATGACAATGCCGGAGGCCGTCTTGGTTTCGTTTTCGACACGTTTGACGATCACGCGATCGGCGAGAGGACGTAGTTTCATTGCATCTCCTAGATAGGGAAAAAGGGTTTTGACTCAACGAGCAGCAAGCCGAAAAGGCTGGCGCTCAGGCTCAGGGGGGCAGGCCGGAACAGGTTTCCCAGTTCATTGTTAGCACTCATCCCCCTCGAGTGCTAATGATAAGGGCAAACGGCCGCGTTTCAAGACAGCAAGAACACTTTGTGCGGGCGCAGCGCCACCGAACTGCCGAGATTCCCCCCAAGCTTGTTGCTCAAGTACTTGCATCCCAGCCCACATGGCGGTCCGTGGCGCCTGAACAGGCCGGCCAAGCCGTTGACGCTCGTGACTGTTCGGTGCCGCACATACAAACCCAGGGGGCATCTCTAGAGTCAGCACCAAACACCCGCTAAGGCGCAAACAAAATCCATGTGCGGATTCAATAAACAGTTTCACCGGCGCCTGCTTGCCCCAGCCCTCATCTGGATTCGCTGCAATACAGCGCAGCGCCTGCCTCATCGGCACGACTGCGTCGCCGGCTGTCCCACCCCATGCTAGAACTCTGGCGTGATGCGAGAGCGAACCCCATGTTTCGTGCGCGTCTGGACGCTGTCCTGCCGGCTCTGCTGTTCCTGTTCATGCTGGGCCTGTCTGGTGCCGCCGCCTTCTGGAAGGACCGCGATACGCAGCGTCTGGCAGAGGCTGAGTTGCAGCACAGCAGGGAGCGACTGATCCGGGAAGTCGAGCGTCGCTTCCAACACGCGTTGTCCGGACTGAACGCGGTCAGGGGCGTTTTTGCCGCCAGTCAGGGCGTGAATCGCGCGCTGTTTGGCCGCTATGTGGAGTCGCTCGACCCGCTGCATGAGTTCCCTGGCGTACGCGGATTTGGCTTCATTCAACGCGTTCTACCCCCGGAGCTGAACGCCTACGTGGCGGCCGAACGTGCGGACGGGGCGCCCGATTTCGCGATCCGCCAGCTGTCACAGCCAAGCCCGAGCGACCTGTATGTCCTCAAGTTCATCGAGCCGGCTGTGAACAACGCGGGCGCCATGGGCTTGGACATTGGCTCCGAGTCACAGCGCCGTAGCGCCGTGCAACGCGCAGTCGACAGCGGTCTGCCCAGCATGACGGCCAGCATCACGCTGGTACAGGACCAGCGCCAAACCCCTGGCGTGCTGCTGTTTCTGCCGGTCTACGCCAAGGGTGCGCATCCAGGCAGCGTGACCGAACGCCGTGCGACGCTGCTGGGCCTGCTGGCCGCGCCGATCGTGGTCCAGGAACTGCTCACCGGGCTGCCCGATGTGGGTTCTGGATTGATGGACATCGAAATTTTCGATGTCACTGCGGCGCAGCCCGATGTCGAGCGGCTTTACGACTCCGACCTGCATCGCGCCCCTGCGGATGGGCCTTCGGCATCAGACAGCACCCACCGCTATTCCACGCGGCAGTCGATGTCGCTCATGGGGCGTGAGTTGAGTATTCACGTCAATTCCGAAGAGAAATTCAACGCCTTGATTGACAACAGCGCCCCGTGGCGGATCGCGGGTTTCGGCCTGTTGATGTCCGCCCTGCTGGCGTTGTACCTGCGCAGCAAATTGCGCCAGCACGCCACCATCACGGCCGTCGTTGGCGAGCGCACGCGTGAGCTCAATCGAGAACGGCTGCGTCTGCAAACCATCCTGGAAACGGTCAACGAGGGCATTCACATACTGGACGCGAAGGGCGTGTTGGTCGAAGCGAATTCGGCCTTCCTGAAAATGCTCGGACTGGACGCCTCGATGCTGGGGCGCCTGCACGTCAGCGACTGGGATGTGACCGGCCATGCCATCACCGACGAGATGCTGGGAAGCCTTCGTGCCATGCCATCGGGCAGGGTGTTAGCCGCGAAACACCTGCGCCGCGACGGGCGTGTGATCGATGTTGAAATCAACGCCTGTGGACTTGTGCTGGACGGGGAAGAACTTCTATTCTGTGCCTCGCGCGACGTGACCGAGCGCAAGCTTGACAGGGCCGCGCTGGAGAAGAGTGAAATGCTCAAGAAGGCCATTCTGGACTCCATCGCTGACGGCCTTGTCGTGCTCGACTCCGACGGCATCATCGTGGCGTTCAATCAGTCCTGGTTGCGGTCCGGATTTCAGCCCGCACCCGGTCCAGGAAATCCGCAAGCGACCATCAAGCTTGGCGATCGCTATTTCCTGGGCGACCCTACTGACGATGAGGCCGTGACGGAGGGCGCCGCAGCCGATGCCAAAAACGGCATCCGCGCCGTGTTGGATCGGCGCCTGCCGGGCTTCACGATGGCCTACCCCCGCCAGACAGCACAGCAGAATCACTGGCTGCGCATGAGCGTCACGTTCATGGACTTCGATGGACGCAGCCACGCCGTCATCCTGCATCAGGACATCAGCCGGCAAAGGCAACTGGAACAGGAGCGCAGTCAGATGCAGATGCTGCTGGAAAATGTCGCCAGCCGCGTTCCAGGCATGCTCTACCAATATTGCCTGCGCGCTGATGGAAGTTCCAACTTTCCTTACGCCAGCGACGGGATGAACGAGCTGTACGGTGTCAGCCCGCAAGAGGCCTTGCTCGACGCCGCCAAGGTGTTTGCGACCATCCACCCGGACGACCGCGACGCGGTCGAGATCTCGCTGCTGCAGTCGGCCCATGACCTGACGCCCTGGGTCCATGAGTACCGGGTGAAGTCTGCCGACGGGCGCTTACGCTGGATGCTGGGCAACTCGCTGGCGCAGCGCCAGGCGGACGGCGCAACCCTCTGGCATGGGTTCGTCACCGATGTGACCGAGCGCAAACGGGTTGAACAGGAAATTTCCCAATACCAAACGAAACTGAAGGAAATGGTGGCGCAGGCCGTGGCCAAGGTGCAGGTCCTGTCGATCGAACTGATGACTTCCGAGGCCAGGGAGCGGCGCGAAATATCGGAGGACCTGCACGACAACCTGGGTCAAAGCCTGGCCCTGATCCGGTTCAAACTCCGTTCGCTGACGGCACAGGACGACGGCACGGAAGATGGCCCTGCCAGGCGCCAGATCCAGGGTATTGCGGTATCGGTGGAGCGCGCCATTCAATCCGTTCGCTCCCTCACGGCGCAGCTATGGCCACCTGTGCTCTACAAATTTGGCCTGGGCGCGGCGCTGGAGTGGCTGGTGCTCGAAATGGAAACCAACAACGGGTTGAGCTTGAGCCTTCAACTGGACAGTCTGGGTCCGCTGGATGAGGTCACCAGCATTTTCCTCTTTCGGGCGGTACGCGAACTGCTGAACAATGTGTGGAAACACGCTCAGGTCAGTCGCGCGGAACTGAGCGCCTCGATGAATGTGGCCAGCCGGATGCTGGCGCTGCGCGTCGCGGATGACGGGGTTGGCTTCGATATCGAAGAAATACACAACTCGCAAACCGCCAATCGCTTCGGCCTGTTCAGCGTGTGCGAGCGCATCAAGCTCATCGGCGGAACCGTTGACCTTGTCAGTCATCCAGGCAGGGGTACGGTGGTCACCATCATGCTGCCAGTGCCAGCCCCAGTTGCTCCGGCACCAAAGTAGAGGGACAAAATGAACGAAATGGATTTGCGCCCAAACATAAGACTGCTGCTGGTGGACGACCATACGATCGTGCGCGAATCGCTGCGCGATCTGATTCAGCGTGAGGCCGATATACAAGTCGTCGGCGAGGCCGGCGACGGTGAATCAGCGCTGCTGCTGGTGCGCCAGCTTGCCCCTGACATTGTGGTCACCGATATCTCCATGCCGGGGCTTGACGGGTTTGAGTTGACGAAGCGCATCGTGCGCGAATTCGAGGCTGTCAGGGTGCTGGCATTGTCCACTCACCTGGACCGGCACTTCATCCAGCGCATGCTCGACGCGGGTGCATTGGGCTACGTCAACAAGTCCGCCGGACGCGTCGAGTTGCTGCAGGGAATTCGCGCTGTAGCGCTGGGTCGGGGCTATCTGTGCCAGGAATGCGCCGTGATGCTGGCCAAGGCACTGGGCCAAGCCGATCACGCGCGGCTGGGGCGCCGCGAAGTGGAAGTATTGAAGATGATTGCACAAGGCAACAGCTCCGCCGACATCGCCAGGCAACTCTTCATCGCCACAGGGACAGCGGAGGTGCACAGGCGCAACATCCTGCGAAAACTCGACCTGCACGACGTTGCGGGACTGACGCGCTACGCCCTGCGCGAGGGGCTGATCACGCTGACCGAAGGTTGAGCGTCAACCTGCAGCGCAGCGGCTGGCGTGGCCTTGGAAATGACGTCCTGGCACTGTTCACGATGGCAAACAATAAGGTGTTCAGGATATTCCCATCTCAGATCGAACGAACAACCCAGTGAGCAACAAACGATGGCCGCCAGAGCCTTGACGGCGCAAGCGGTTCGCTTCCCCCATGCCATGCGCCTTCAAGGCGTCGTCTGGACTCTGGTATCCCCGCGCTGCGCCCACATCAACGCACCACCAGCGTGGCAACAAAAGCGCAGACGAAGACCAGCAACAGCGCCAGCAGCAGCAGCGACGTGAAGTTGACCGTAACGGTGGGCTCGTCAGTTTCTTGGGAGCTAGAAGGCCCGCAGTTGGCGCTGACATCGCTGTCTGTCACTCGCCGGTGCGGCCTCGAGTTGTCGCGGCAGCGTAAGCCGCTGCCAGTAACCGTAGTAATCATCACATCTCCCGATTGAAGTTCAACAGAGTCAAAAAAATCTACTCCGTCCACACCTGGCACCCAATTGCGCTGCCAATTCACCGTGGTGGCGTTGAAGGAATTTCCCGTTCACGTGCGCGCTGCCAGTGTCTGGTCCAACCGAGCAATCTCGTGGGGCTCTGACGGCGCGCTCCCGTTACCTGGCTTCGACAGTGGTCACAGTGTGGCGCGTGCGATGGGATACGGAAATATCCTGAACACCCTATTTATCGCTACCGCGAACGGGGTATTGACAAAGTGCAATTCCCGCAGGCCGTCGGCGCTTTGAAGGCCTGCTGCCTGGCCCCCCGCAGCGCAATTGCCGTCGACGCCGCAGCCTGAGCTCGCAAGCGAATGCGCCCCATGACGGTCATGAAGGGCTGGTGGCTTTCCCACTCGGCCGCGGTCGCGCCGTGCCCGGGTTGACAGCTTCACTACCGTGTTCACGGTAGCAAGAAATATGGTGTTCAGGATATTTTCAACACTCTTCAAAAGATCAACACTGATACCCACAGACGGCGCCAATTCAACAGGGTTTCGTCGGACACAGGGCCTTCAGTTACCACCGCGCACGCGGCAGGTCAATGCAAAACCAGGTGATCGATGAACCCTCAAGCCGCTGTAGGTGGCTGGCTCGCAAAGGGCTGGCCGGTTCATCTATCTGAATGGAGTTTCATCATGGAAAAGTTTGTTCTTGCGGTTCGCAAGTTTGCCAGCGACGAAGAAGGTGTGACAGCCGTGGAATACGGATTGATTGCAGCGCTGATCGCTGTGGCGGTCGTTGTCACCGTAGCCGCGGTAGGTACGCAACTCAACACGCTGTTTGGAAAAATAAAAGACTGTTTGACCATCCCACGGGGTGCTACTTGCCCAACAACTTAGGGGGTAAGTAGTCATTAGTGTTGACGTTGTCCCGAACCTGCAACGTCAATGCCAACTTGAAAAGTTGGCTTGAACCTCACGGAGAGAAAAATCATGAGCCACCCTCTTTCTTCTGCCCCAAATTTTCTGCGCAATGAGACTGGTGCCACGGCGGTCGAGTACGGCCTGATCGCGGCCCTGATCGCCGTCGTCGCCAAGGTCTGCGCGGTGGGCGATGCATTGAACAAGGCTTTTGTGAAGCTGAGCAACTGCATTAAAACGCCCTCGACCTGCGCAGCCTGACCTCATCCACTTCCCGCAAGTGTCCATCATGGTCCTTGACCTCACCCCCGCAAGCTGGCAAGTCTGGTGCTATTTCGCACTGACCCTGAGCCTGCTGATCGCCGTCGATGCCGACCTGCGCGAGCGCCGTGTACCCAATGCCCTGGTGCTGCTGAGCCTGGCCACCGGCGTGGCGCTCAATGTGCTGGGTCCGGAGAATTCGGGCGAAGGCGTTTTTTCCTATTTCCCCGGGGCGCTGGGCGCCAGCGGCGCGATGCTCGGTGCAGCCACGGGTCTGGCGCTGTTCCTTCCACTCTATGCCCTGCGTGCCATGGGTGCCGGCGACGTGAAACTCATGGCCGCCCTGGGCAGTTTCGTCGGACCCATGGATACCCTCAATCTGGGCCTGATCGTCCTGATCATGGGTGGCGTGTTGGCGTCGGCGCGCATGCTGTGGCACGGCAATTCCCGCGTGGTGCTGAGCAATGTGGGCACGGCCCTGAGCAGCCTCGCCGACAGTTCCAAGCCACGCTTCGACCCCGCCACCCAATCTGCCGACCGCATGCCTTACACCCTGGCTTTTGCCGCGGGTTTTGCGGCTTACGTGTGGTGGCGCAGTAGCGGTGGGCCGGCCTTCATCAACTTCTGATGCCGCAGCAATCCCTACCGAATGCCCGCCATGAACAGTACAACCATTCCCATTCCCATGCACACGCTCAATAGCGGGTTGATTGGCGTTGGTGCTATCGATTCGAACTCAGTGCCGGACGCCTTCTTGCTTGAGCTGATGCTCAAACAGCTTTTTCGGATGGGGGAACTCAAGCTGTTTGAAGTCGCGCAGCGCATGGCGCTGGGCACGCAGCGTGCGCAGTCCCTGCTTGAGCAACTGCGCGCCAGCAAATTGGTCGAAGTGCCACGCCGCGGCGACGTCTCGGGCGACATCAGTTTCGCTGTGACCGATGCCGGCTGCAGTCAGGCACGCAAGGCGCTTGAAAAATCCCAGTATGTCGGACCGTCGCCCGTCACTTTAGAGGAGTACAAATTGCAGGTCGCGCTGCAAAGCCGCCGCCCCTATCCAACCACGGTACAAGTGCTCAAGGACGCGATGGGCGATATGGTGATTGAGCCGTCGCTGCTCCCTGGCTTGGGTAGCGCCTTGAATTCCGGCAAGGCCATTTACCTCTATGGTCCCAGTGGCGGCGGGAAGACCTACCTCGCCGAACATCTTGTCAAGACGCTGCAGGGCGCGATCTGGGTGCCGTACGCCATCTACGTTGACGGCGAAGCGATTCAAGTCTACGACCCCATGGTGCACCAATTGATCGGTGCACCGGTGTCGATGGAGCGACCTCTGACGCTGGACCTGGACACGGACGGACGTTGGATGCACTGCTCACGTCCCGTGGTGATCACAGGTTGCGAACTCACGCTGGAGATGCTGGAGCTTGACTTTGACAGCGTGAATCACCGCTACGCGGCGCCGCCGCAAGTGAAGGCCAACAATGGCATCTTCGTGGTGGACGACCTGGGACGCCAGCGCATCACGGCGCGCGATCTGCTGAACCGCTGGATCACGCCCCTGGATCGGCG
The DNA here is from genome assembly GCA_903830985.1 of uncultured beta proteobacterium. Lineage (GTDB taxonomy): Bacteria > Pseudomonadota > Gammaproteobacteria > Burkholderiales > Burkholderiaceae_C > CAIKVZ01. The sequence continues at coordinate 66,734 of CAIKVZ010000164.1, read as the reverse complement.
CGTTGATTATCTGGGTCTGCACACCGGTCTGAAGTTTCAGGTGCCGTTCGACGTGACCGTCATCTTCTCCTCCAACTTCACCGCAGAAGAACTCTCCGACCCGGCTTTTTCGCGGCGCCTTGGCTACAAGATCGCGGTCGACGCCATGGAACGGGAATCCTACCGTGCCGTCGTCGCCCAAGCCTGTCGTCGTGCCGAGGTGGATTTCGACCAGGTGTCGATTGATTTCATGTTGGATGAACTCCATCCGGCCAGCGCCCAGCCCTATCTGCCCAGCGTTCCTTACGACGTGATCAGCAAGATCAGGGACCGCGCGCTCTACCTCGGCGAGCCAGCGCGCCTGACCCCGGCGCTGATCGAGTGGGCGTGGAACGTCTACTTCGGTCTGAGCGCCTCGCCCCCGGTAAGACCCGTGCCAATCCCTGGCCTCCAGAAAGCTGAAAAATGAAAAACATCCGCGCCATCATCATGATCCTGCTGTCTTTGCTGGCGGGCGCTGTCGCCGTCATCCTGGCGGCTCAGTGGGTCGGCCAGCAGGCCGCCAACAACACGTCTCCGGTCGTGGTCGCCACGCGGGACCTTGATCTCGGTGCGCCGCTGTCGGCGGCCATGATGCAGGAATCCCCCTGGCCATCCAGCGCCGTCCCTGCAGGCTCGTTCAAGGACGTGAAGAAGATCGAAGGCCGCGTGGTGCTGGCACCCATGTTCAAGGGGGAACCGATTCTGGAACCCAAGCTGGCGCCCGAAGGGACGAAGGGCGGACTGCCGTCGATCATCCAAAACGGCAAGCGCGCCATCAGCGTCAAGGTCAATGAGGTCGTGGGTGTCGCCGGCTTCGCACTCCCGGGAAGCTTTGTTGACGTCATGGTGAGCACCACCGACGGCAAGGAAAAGGCCGTGTCCAAGATCGTGCTGCAGCGCATTCTGGTGCTGGCCGTGGCACAGGAGGCCAACCGCGATGAAACCAAGCCCAAGGTGGTGAATGCCGTGACGCTGGAGGTCACGCCGGAGGAGGCAGAAAAGATCGATTTGGCACGCAGCATTGGCAACCTGTCCCTGGTGCTGCGCAACCCCATCGACCGCAAGGACAACGAAACCTCGGGCGTACGTCGCGACGACCTGATCGGCAAGGAAATGGCGCCGCCAAGGCCGGTGGCGTCAGCGCCCGTGCAGGTGGCGGCAAGCCGCCCGGCGTCCAGGGCCCGCCCGGCACCGGTCCATCCGGCGGCCAGCAGCCCCGTCACCGTCGAGGTGATCCGCGGGGTGCAAAAAGCCAACGCCGAATTCTGACTTTCAAGCGAGCCAATATGAACACCTCCAAACAGACGCTTCACACCCGCGGCATCCCCACTGCTTTCCTGCTGTCGGCGCTGGCCCTTGCTGCGGCGCTGGCAGCCCCGGGCGCAGCCCTCGCGCAGAGCGCCACGCTGATCAAGGGCAATGTGGCTTCGACCGGCAAGTTGCCTGCCGCAAGCCTGCGATCGGACTTCTCCACCGTCGGTCCGTCGATGGAACTCACGGTCGGCAAGTCCACGCTCATGCGCCTGCCTTCTCCGGTGGAACGCATCTCGGTGGGCAACCCCAGTATTGCCGATGTCACGCTCATCAGCCCGGTCGAGCTCTACCTGCTGGGCAAGAACTACGGCTCGACCAACCTCGTGGTCTGGCGCAAGGGGGGTGCGGCCACGGCCATCGACGTGAACGTGAACATCGACGCGGCGCGCATGGAGAAAATGCTCAGGGAATTGCTGCCACGAGAAACCGATATTCGCGTCACTCCCGCCGCTGACTCGGTGATCCTGAGCGGCACGGTATCCAGCGCCGTTCAGGCCAAGTATGCCGAAGACATTGCCAACGCCTTTGTGCGCGACATCAACAAGAGCCTGGTGCTGCCTGTCGTCGCCGGCGACACCAAGGCCAAGGCCGGGACCTCGATCTCGGTGGGCGGGGGCGAGAGCGCCGGGGGCGCCGTGCGCGAGGCCGGCGCCAGGGTGGTGAACCTGCTGCACGTGCTGGACGGCCAGCAGGTGATGATGGAAGTGAAGGTGGCCGAAGTCTCCAAGACCCTGCTGGACAAGCTGGGGGCCAAATTGGGGGCCATCGGCAGTGGCGGCAGCATGAGCTACAGCATCCTGAGCAGCTTTCTGAGCCAGTCCGCAGGGCAGTTCAGCATCAAATCGCTCGCCAATGGCAATACGCTGTTGCTCGACGCGCAAAAAAGCGACGGCCTCATCAAGGTGCTGGCCGAGCCCAACATCGTCGCCATGAGTGGACAGGAGGCGAGCTTCCTCGCAGGCGGCAAGATCTACATCCCGGTGGCACAAACCAACTCCGCGACCGGCAACACCATCACGCTGGAAGAGAAGGAGTACGGCGTCGGGCTCAAGTTCACGCCCACCGTGCTGGAAGGCGGGCGCATCAACCTGCGAGTGGCGCCCGAAGTGTCCGAGTTGTCGCAGACCGGTTCTCCCTTCACCTCGGTGAATGGCAACACCTCCATCCTGCCCAGCCTGACCACGCGGCGCGTGCAGACCACGGTGCAGTTGATGGATGGGCAGACGCTGGCCATCGCCGGCCTGATCAAGAACAACGTCACCGAATCCGTCAAAGCATTGCCGCTGTTGGGCGAAATACCGATCCTGGGCGCGCTGTTTCGCAGCAGCGAGTTCCAGAGCGACCGCACCGAGTTGATGTTCCTGATAACGCCGCGGCTGGTCAAACCACAGGACGGAAATTACGTCCTGCCCACCGACAACTTCACGCCGCCCACGGCCAAGGAATTCTTCCTGGACAACAAGCTCGAGGGTGCGCCCAGGGACGTCAAGCCGCTGCAAATCGCCGCCCCGCTGCCCCTGCCGGCAGGCGGATTCGAACTGAGCAAATAAGGAGCCCATCATGTCAATCCATCACGCTTACAAGACTTGCTTGCTGGCTGGGCTCATGGCCCTGTCGGCGCAGCTCACGGGATGCGCCGCCAACACCCCGGCACTCGATGCCCGCTTTGGCGACGCCGTGCGCGCGGCCAGGCAAAGCCAGACCCTGTACCCCGAGGCGTCGGCCAACAAGGACCCGGTGCTGGGCTTGGATGGCAAGTCGGCCGTGACCGCGATCACCAATTACCAAAGCCAGGACAAGGCACCGGCGCAAACCGGTCTCATCGTCAATCTGGGCTCGTCTTCGGGCCAATGACCGACGCCGCCTCGCGTCCGATGGAAGCAGATCATGAACAAAGCACCGACCCCGCAACGCCGCTGGCGCCAGCGCGGCGCCGTGGCGCTGATTTTCGGGTTGAGCCTGGTGATGCTGATCGGCTTTGCCGGTTTGGCAATTGATCTGGGACGCTTCTTCGTCGTGAAAAGCGAGCTGCAAAACGCCATGGACGCCTGCGCGCTGGCGGCCGCGTCGCAGCTGCGCCCGGGGCAGAACAATCCGGATGCGCTGACGAAAGCGGTGGCTTATGGGCGGGTATTTTCGACGGGCGGCACAGCCGGCATCGCTGAGATCATGAACCGCGCCAATTTCCAGAGCGAAGTGGTGGACGTTGCTTCGCTTGACATCACGTTCTCTGACACGATCAATGGCAGCTACCGGGAAAGCGCCAGTGCCAACCCCAACACCGCCCAGTACGCCAAGTGCAGCTATGTGCTGACGGGCTTGCCCGTGCTGTTCATGCAGGTGTTGCAGCTCCAGGGCGAGGACACCGGCCCGCCCACCCAGAGCATTGCAGCCATGGCGGCGGCCACTCTGAGCCCTTCGAACAAGACCTGCGCGATCCCGGTCGGCGTCTGCCTGGCCCCCAGCGGCACCGAAGCAAACAACTTCGGTCTGACACCAGGACAATGGCTGAAAGCCAAATCCAGCAGCCCTTATGGAACCGGAAATTTCGGCTGGATCGATTACTCCCCGCCCAACGGTGGTGCCTCCGAGCTGGCCGACTTGCTCACCGGCAGCGGCCAGTGCGACCTAACGAATGGCGATCCCGTGGGCGAGCAGGGACAGAAGAACAGCCTTGACGTGGCCTGGAATTCGCGCTTTGGCTGGTACAAAAACGGTGGCGGCAATCCGCAACTGAGCACCGCACCGCCTGATTTCACGGGTTACGCCTATTCGGCCGGAACGAACTGGCCAAGCGGAGCCAACGCCTACTCGGGAACTTCGGCGGTCGCCGGCGCGCTCAACTATCAGGCGGCCGCCAGCGCTTACCTGCCCTACCAGGGGGACGTGCCCAGTGGAATCGAGGCCAACACGTATTCCTCGTCCAGCGTGGCACAGCATATGACGGGAAGAAAGAACCGGCGCATCGTCGCAGCGCCGGTGGTTGATTGCTCAGTCTGGAATACGCCACCGGGCAACCAGCAGCCCAAGGTCCAAGGCTGGGCCTGCATGCTGATGTTGAGCCCCTTCAATGTAGGAAACCCGAAGTCCGGTGAAGAGGCTTGGGATACGCCCATGCTGGAATTCATCGGTCTTAGCACCAAACCGGGCAGCCCTTGCGCCTCAGGTGGTGGCGCTGGCGCGGGTGGTCCCCTGGTGCCGCAACTGGTGCAGTGAGCACGAACATGAACAAACGCAAACAGCTTGGCGTGGCGGCGGTGGAACTGGCCATCATCCTGATGCCGATGCTGATCCTGTGTTTCGGCATCACCGAACTGGGGCGCGCCCTGTACTACTACAACGGTCTGGTGAAGGCCACGCGCGGTTCCGTGCGCTTTCTCACGGCGCAGGATCCTGCCAGTCCGCCATCCGGCGAAACGGTCGACAGCATCCGGCTCAAGGCGCGCTCGCTGGCAGTGTGCGGCGCACAGACTTGCTCGGACAACGACATGCCTCTGGTGCCGGGGCTGACCCTGGCTCAGGTGTCCGTGTGCGACAAGCTGGCCTGCCCCGCCACGCACGCCAATGTCGCCACGGGTCAGGGCGGCGTGGACCTGGTCTCGGTCACCATCGGCGGTACCGGCGCCGCCGCCTACAACTTCACCTCGCTGGCGTCCTGGGTCGTTCCCCACTTCAGCTTCGCGCCGGTCAGCACGACCATGGCGTCGCAGTTTTTCTGATGGATGCCGCCATGCGCAAAGTCCACACCCCAACCGCCTGCAACGCGGTACCGAGACGCCGGCAACGCGGCATGGCCATCATCGAATTCGCCATCGTGGCCGTGCTGTTTTTCACCCTGTTGCTGGGTGTGATGGAGTTTGCCCGCTGGATGTTCACGCTCAACGCAGCGACCGAGGCCACGCGCTGGGGCGCGCGCTTGGCGGCGGTGTGCGACAAGGACGATGCCCGCATCAAGCAAAAGATGCGCTTCATCCTGGGCAGCGTGGTCGATGCGCAAATCGCCATCCGCTACGCGCCCCCGGGTTGCGATGTCTCGAACTGCAGCACCGTGGAGGTGTCGCTCATCAACGCCAGCTTTACTCCGCTGATCCCCTTCATGGGCGTGGCCTTGCCATTGCCAGCCTTCACCACCAGCTTGCCGCGCGAATCGATGAAGAGTGCAGACAACCCCGTGTGCCAATAGCCGACGATTCATCAGCCCAAAACCAAGACTGCCCATCATGCCCATCCACGTATCCGTCATTTGCAGTTCCGAGGCAGCGCGCGCAGCGGTGGCCGCCCTGGACCTGCATGGGATGGGTGCGGTGATCACGGCGCAAACAGGTAATGCGCAGACATTGGCGCACGTGCTGCTGCGCGAGCAATCCGATGTGGTTCTGCTGGAGTTGCCTGAAGGCGACGGCGACGCCCTGGTTCAGATTGAGCAGGCGTTGCACCAGACGCCGGCAACGCACCTGATCCTGGTGAGTCCGGAACATTCGGAGGAGTTCCTGCTGCGTGCCATGCGGGCCGGCGTGCGCGAGGTCATGCCCGGGCCCATCAGCCCGCTGTCGCTGCAGTTGGCCGTGAAACATGCACTGCTGAAGATCACCCAGGCCAACCCGCGCGGGCAGCTCCAAGCCAAGGTGCTCGCGATGATACCTGCCAAGGGTGGTGCGGGAGCGACCTTCCTGGCAACCAATCTTGCCTTTGTCCTGTCCAAATTGGCGAAGCGCGTACTGGTGCTTGATTTGAATCTGTACTTTGGTGATGCATCGATCTTTTTAGGTAACAAGACGTCGGTCTCCACCGTGGTCGATCTCGCCAGCCAACCCCAGCGATTGGATCCAATCCTGCTGGATTCAGCCGTGATCAAGTTGAGCGAGCACCTGCATATTCTTCCGGCACCTGAGTTGCCCGCGGACATCCACAAGGTCTCCACCCAGGGCATAGAAAAGATCATCGAAATCGCGCGCAACCAATACGACTTTGTGGTCATTGATGTCAGCAGCAATCTGGATGACGTGGCCTTGAAGGCGTTGGACCTGGCGGACGTGGTGTACATGACGCTGCAACTCAACCTGCCCTTCATCCGTGCCGCCAAACATATGGCCACGGTATTCCAAGGCCGCGGCTATACGTGCGACAAACTGAAGGTGATTCTGAACCGCTATGAGCGGGGCGGAACCATCGATCTCGCGAACGTCGAAACCACCACCCAGCTGAAGGTTCATCGGACTATTCCGAACGGCCACGCAGCGGTGAGTGAGTCGATCAATCAGGGCATCCCGCTGCTCGAACTGGCGCCGCGCGACCCAGTGTCGCGCGCGCTGCGCGGTTGGGCCGAGGAACTCGTACCCACCGGCAGCGCGCCGCAATCCAAGGGCTGGCTGCACAAATTGATGAAGACGGCCTAACCCGTCGACGCGAAATACAAGGGGAACCACACCATGAAACTGCAAGACAGGGATAACGTTATCGAATCCGGCCCGGCCCTGCTGACGAGCGGCGCCAGGTCGCTCAGCCACGCAACGCTCGACTACCACCAACTCAAGGGCAAACTGCACAGCCAATTGCTGGGACGCATTGACCTGGAAGTGCTTGGCAACATGGCCCCTGAGCGGCTACGCGCCGAGTTGGGCTCAGTGGTGGAACGCTTGTTGAACGAGTCCGGCGTCGCACTGAATTCAGTCGAACGCAAGAACATCATTCGAGAGATTCAGGACGAAGTCATGGGTCTGGGGCCGATCGAACCACTGCTCGCCGATCCGACGGTGTCGGACATTCTGGTCAACGGCCCGAACAAGGTTTATGTGGAGCGCCACGGGCGCCTGGAATTGACCGACATCGTTTTCTTCGATGCAGATCATTTGATGAAGATCATTGACAAGATCGTGTCGCGCATAGGGCGGCGCATCGACGAGTCCAGCCCGATGGTGGACGCCAGACTGCCGGACGGATCGCGCGTGAATGCCATCATCCCGCCGCTGGCGCTCGATGGTCCGATTCTCTCCATCCGCAGATTTTCGGTCGTTCCCTTGCGATCCGACGATCTGGTCAACAACAAGTCCCTTACGCCCGAGTTGGCGCAGTTGCTCGCCGGCATGGTTCGGGCCAAGATGAATATCCTGATTTCGGGCGGTACCGGTTCCGGCAAAACCACACTGCTCAACGTGCTGTCCAGCGCCATTCCATCCACCGAGCGGATCGTCACGATAGAGGACGCAGCCGAACTGCAATTGCAGCAGCCCCATGTGGTGCGACTGGAAACCCGCCCGCCCAACGTCGAGGGCCGGGGCGAAGTGAATCAACGCGCTCTGGTGCGCAACAGCCTGCGCATGCGGCCGGACCGCATCATCGTGGGCGAGGTGCGGGGCGTCGAGGTCGTGGACATGTTGCAGGCCATGAACACCGGCCACGAAGGCTCGATGGCGACGGTGCACGCCAACAGCCCGCGCGATGCACTGACGCGACTGGAGAACATGGCCGGCATGGGCGGCATGGCGATTGCGCCCAAGGCCATGCGCCAGCAAATCAGTTCGGCCATCATGGCGATCGTCCAGGTGAACCGACTGACCGACGGCCAGCGCAAGATCGTCAGCCTGCAGGAGATCGTCGGCATGGAGGGTGACATCATCACCATGCAGGAGATCTACGGCTATACGCAGACCGGCGTTACCGCCAACGGAATGGTCCAGGGCCATTTCGGCGCCACAGGTGTTCGACCCAAATTCATGGGTCGCCTCAAAGCCTACGGCATCAGCCTCCCATCGGAGACTTTTGACCAAACCCGAACCTTCGAGTAATGCCATGAGCCTGAGCTATTCCCTGTTCGTCATCTTCGGTTTTCTGGGCGTCATATTGCTGCTCGAGGGCGCATATCTGCTGTGGAGCGAAACCATGAACCCGGAGGTGAAGCGCGTTCATCAACGCCTGCGCCTGATGTCCATTGGCGAGCATGCTCGCCGGGATTCGGATGTGGCCTTGGTCAAACAGCGTGTGATGAGCCATTTCCCCGAGTTGAACAGGCAGTTGATGCGCTTGCCCGTGTTGCACCAGTTGGACCGACTGCTGCTGCAGTCCGGCTCCAAGATGACGGTCGCGCATCTTCTGGGCATCTGCCTGATCTTTGGAGCCGGCGGCTTCCTGCTGGCTGCCGTGCTGGGCATTCCTGGAACGTGGGCGCTCATCATCGGCGGTGGGTTCGTGCTGCCGCCATTGTTGCGCCTGCCATGGATGCGGGCGCGCCGCTTGCGCCAGATCGGTATGCAACTCCCCGAAGCGCTGGACCTGATCAGCCGCGCACTGCGTGCGGGCCATGGGTTTTCGGCCGCGCTGGCGATGGTGGGCAACGAAGCAAGGGAGCCCATTGCCACTGAATTCAGGACCACCTTCGATGAAATCAACTTCGGCATCTCCACCCAGAACGCCCTTGCCAATCTGGCCACGCGCGTGCCCTTTGCCGACTTGCGCTACTTTGTTGTGGCGGTGCTGATCCAACTGGAAACGGGTGGAAACCTGGCGCAACTCCTGAGCATTCTGGCCAACCTGATCCGGGATCGGTTCAAGCTTTTCGGCAGGATCCGGGTGTTGGCGGCAGAGGGAAAACTGTCCGCCTACATCCTGACGGGTTTGCCGTTCTTTCTGGCGCTCGCGATCCATCTGGTGAACCCCGGTTATCTGGCGGTGCTGCTGATCGATCCCGTCGGAATCCGCCTGGTCATGGGCGCCCTGGGCCTGATGGTGCTGGGTGGCTTCGTGATGTGGCGCGTCATCGATATTCGCGTTTAAGGAGAGCCATCATGACGATGCAAACAGTTCTGTACGCGATGATTTTTCTGTGCGTGGCGTGCCTGGTCATGGGCGTGGGTTTGTGGCTGGGTCGTGGCCGGATCGTGGGGCGCCGACTGGCTGAACTCGGCCAAACGGCAGCAGCGCCGGACAAGGATCCCCGGGCGGGCAACACGTGGAAAGCCAAGGTCGCCAGGCTTGCCAAGCCCATCGCCTGGCTCTCGACGCCCAAGCAAGGTTGGGAGTCGTCCAATTTCCGCGTTCGCTTCATGCAGGCAGGCCTTCGCGGCGCGGGTTGGCCGGTGATTTTTTTCAGTGCAAAGTCCATTCTCACACTGGCCCTGCCGGCTGCGCTCCTGCTGATGGGCGGGGCGGCGACAGCAACAGCCTCGACCACCAGTGCCGTGCTGAGCCTGCTGCCCCTGGCCACACTGGGCTACTACATCCCCAACCTGGCGCTGGCGATACTGAGCCACAGGCGCCGGCGTGAACTGACGGAAGCCTTGCCCGACGCCATCGACCTGATCACGATCTGCGTGGAAGCGGGTCTGGGACTGGACGCTGCCATGAACCGCACGGGCGATGAGATGAGCCTGCGCAGTCAGGCGCTGGCGGATGAATTCAATCTGGTGGCGCTGGAGCGCAGGGTGGGTTCAACCCGCGAGGCTGCACTGCGCAATCTGATCCTGCGCACCGGCGTGGAGGACTTTGCCACCTTCGTCACCATCCTGCTGCAAACCGAACACTTCGGCACGAATGTGGCTGACTCATTGCGCATCCTGTCTGAAACGGTGCGCAATCAACGCCAGACACGCGCCGAGGAAAAGGCCGCCAAGATCCCCTTGAAGCTGCTCTTTCCGCTCATCTTTCTGATGTTTCCCTCGCTGTTCCTGGTGCTCTTGGGTCCTGCCGTGCTCAGCGTCTACCGGGTCCTGCTGCCAACGCTTGGCGGCGGCCATTGAACACGATTGGAGCCTGTCATGAAACAACCGCTGAAATTATTTTCAATCCTGTGCGCCGGCGCGCTGCTGGGCTGCGCACAAATGCCACCCAAGGGCACGCCCGACTTCGCGCGGACCTCACCGGCTGCAGCCTTGGACGCCGACAGCCTGTTCGTCCTGGGTCGCGCCGCCCATGGTGCAGGCGACTTCGCGCTGGCGCTGCAGCGCTATCGCCAAGTCCTGAAGCAGCAGCCAAACCACGTGGGCGCCATCAACTCGATGGCCGTGATTTATGCGCAGACCGAGCGCGCAGATCAAGCCATGGCGCTGTTCCAGCAGGCCTTGGACATCGACCCGAAAGCTGCGTACGTGCACAACAATCTGGGCTACACCTTGCTGCGCCTGGGTCAGTTCGACCACGCGCAGCAGGAATTGGAATTTGCGCTGAAATTGAATCCATCCAGCTCGCAGACCCGCAAGAACCTCGAGTTGTTGTCGAGTGACCCCAGGCTTGCGACAGCGACGGACTCCGCCAAGTCGCTCCTCGGCGAAGTGCCGGCGCACGACGGCAAGCCGTTGCTGGTGAGCGTCGGGCCGAACGTCGTTGCGCTGCAAGACTGGCCTGCAGCGCCGGGTGCAGCCAGGCCTGCTGCGCGCACGGATGACCCGCTCAAGGGGGTCAGGATCGAGGTGTCCAACGGCGTGGGCATTCGGCACCTGGCCAGAGACACGGCGGCGCGGCTGGCGCCTTGGGGGGTGGTGACGGCGCGACTCACCAACGAGCCGAGTTACAGCCAATCCAGGACCGAAATCCAGTTTGCCGCAGGACAGAAGGGCGCGGCGGACGCACTGTCAGCCAGGCTGCCAGTGGGCGTGCGGGTTACTGCTTCGGACCGAATGGGCAGGAGCCTGCAGATGCGTCTGGTGCTGGGGCGTGATCTGGTAGGCAAGACTTTGGCGACCTGGCTGGAATCGGGCTCTGAGAGGAGCCTGGCGCTCGCCACACACGATGGGTGGCGCTGGGCATAGAACGCGCCTTGCGCATCTGTCGCCATCTTCCAGTCACTTTGAATTTCCCAGAAGAAATTCGGAATTGCCTTTTCAATACAAATTGGGGAACCTTTGATGAAAACGATGAATACAGCTGTCGACGTCTGCCTGGGCCTATGGGTCTTGGCCCTTGCGGGATGTGGTGGCGGTGGCTCTGCCTGCGTGAGCGGCATTGACGGTCTTTGCGCCGAACTGAAGCCTGCCAATGCTGCAACGACTGTTGCAACGACTGCTGCTGAAAAATCCTCGCTGACGTTGACATTGATTGACGCTTCTGGTGCGACCACCACATCGGTCTCCCCGGACAAGGCGGGATCGTTGCGCGCGCTGTTGAAGGACGCCAAGGGTGTCGCGGTGTCCGGCGTCGCCGTCACTTTCAGCACGAGCGACAAGACCGGGGCTTTTGTTCCCGCGTCTGGCACGGCCTTGAGCGATGGCAGCGGGATGGCGCAAGTGGTTCTCCCGTCGGGAACCCAAGCCGGCGCCTTCACGGTGACGGCGAACGCCTCCGTCGGTGGCAGTGCAGCGACCGGCTCGATCAGCTACGTGGTGGCGTTTCCGACGCTGACTTTCAGCGCACTGACGCTAACGCCCTCAAGCCTCTCGGCCGGGGGTACGGCAAGCTTGGGCGTCACCGTGTTGAGCGGTACAAACCCGTTCACCCCCGCGCAGTCTGTCACCTTTACGTCACCCTGTACTGTTGCCAGCAAGGCGGCGATCAGTTCGCCGGTTGTCACGGTGAACGGTGTGGCGAACACGTCATACACGGACAAGGGTTGTGGCGGGGTTGACCCGATCACGGCTTCCACCACGCTGGGCGGCGCCACATTCATCCAGTCGGGGGCGATCACGGTTCTGCCAGCGACGGGCGGTCAAATCGCCTTCGCTTCGGCATTGCCGCAAAACTTCGCATTGAAGGGGACGGGGGGGCTGGCCGCCAGGAGTCCTCGACGGTCGCGTTCAAGCTACTCGACAAGAATGGCAAATCTGTCGCAGGGCAACCGGTTGACTTTGCTTTGACGACCAGCGTGGGCGGATTGACTCTAAACCCCCTCCATTCCACCTCAGGAACAGATGGCATGGTGAGTACCGTTGTCGCAGCTGGAACCATCAATACGCCGGTGCGCGTCACGGCGACACTGACCGGGACGAAGATCACCACTTTGTCGGATCAGCTCGTCGTGTCGACTGGCATTGCGGATCAAAAGAGCTTTACGGTGGTCCCAAAGATCTACAACATCGAATGCGCCGATCACGATGGAACCGATTTCACGACGGTGACGGCATTTGCCGCAGACCACTTCAATAATCCTGTGCCAGATGGGACCGCCATCAGTTTCACCACCGAGGCGGGCGCGATTGACGCCTCATGTCTGACGGGTCTGAATCAGACAACGCTGACCGACGGCACCGTGATCAAGCAAAAAGGCATTCCCGGCCAATGCACAGTCAGGTTCATATGCCAGAACCCACACCCGACGAACGGGGACGGTCGCAGTACAGTACTGGCCTATGCGCTCGGAGAAGAGAGCTTTGTTGACGATCCGACAATCCGGTTTGGTATCAACCTTTACGACGTCGGAGAAACGTTCCAAGACCTGCGTGATCCGTTTCGCTATGACCGCGCCATCACCAACCAGGAGGCGATGGCCGTCAATCTCCCCCCTTACAACTCAGTGATGCCGGCCTTGGGTGAGCCCTTCATCGACAGCAATGGTGATGGCATATGGAACAATTTCGGTGATGGGTTTTACAACGGTGTATTGCAATCGCAACCGAATGGCAAAACGCCTACTGTCCATGTGCGTGAATCGTTCGTATTGGTTTTTTCCGGAAGCAATGCGAATATCACATCTCTTGATACGACACCCATCATCTTGAGCCACTGCGTTAACGGAACTCCTTTTGCCAACATTTCAAAAACCCTTCGTATTGCGGTCAGGGACGGCAACGCGACCATATTTTCCGGCAACAAGGCGATCAACGCTTCGTGGCTTCCATTTGATTTGACCGGGAACATTCTGCCGGCTGGGACGACCATTGCGTTCAGTGCTTCCAATGGCTCGATATTGAGCGGGACGAGTTTCATCGTGCCCAACACCAATGACCCCAGCGCAGCAGCGTGGATATATCCGGTGATGATGCAGAGCGATGCCGCACAGTCCGGACCAAGCAACAACTATGAGTGCACCAACCCGGTCACAAACGGTCTGTTGACAGTGAAGGTGACGACGCCGCTTGGGCTGATCACAACGCAGAGTTATTCGGTCACTGACTAGTGCACAGCCCGGCGTGCAGTTCCCCGCTGGGCTGGATCTGACATGATGCGACAGGCCAGCACAGTACAGAGCAGGAACAGGAGCGCAACCATGCGCTGCCGGCTGGAGCGCGGGGCCGACCTCGACGTGGTGGCTGAAGCCGGCGACGCGCCGAGCGCATCACTCCGGTGGCGCTGATCTGGGCCATGCCTCTGGGCGCGGACCGGGGGCTTGGCGTGACGCTGAACCGCGCACGTGGCAACCTGCTCGAGCGCGAAAACCTGCGCAAGCAACTCGAGGAAAAGCAGCGCCTGCTGGAGCAGCTTGCCCACTGCGACACCCTGACCGGCCTGCCCAACCGCGCTCTGCTGCTGGACGCCAGCGAGCAGGCCGGCAGCGACGCAGTGCTGTAGCCCCGGGTGGCGAGTCAGCGCGGTTCAAAGCGGGGCGAAAGTTTCTGCAGCCAGGGTTTCATCAACATGTCTTCCTTGATGACATGGTTGACCAGCCATTCACGCAAAAACTTGCCGAAGTGTTCCGCCGCCGCGGCATTCCACTCCGAGCCAATTTCCTGTGCCACCACGTCCAGGCCCTGAAGCAGGGTTTCGTGGGATATGTGCAGATGCTCGACACCCGGATATTTCGCGGCGGCGGCAATTTTTTCCTCGCGCTCAAAGTGCAGCTTTGCGTACTTGGACAACTGCTCCAGCGCTTTCGTCAGCTCCGGGGCATTCATCCTCTGCAGGCTGCTTTCTGCCAGATTGATGATTTCAATCAGCTGCCGGTGGTCCGAATCGATCAGATCATTGCCGACACTCAGCTGTTCGCGCCATTGCAGAGTCATATCGTTTCACCCGGAATATTTTTGAATAATTTTACCGGCAGCTGAAGCCGTGACTTGAGGCCGGATCGGTCAGGTCGAAGCGGGTGGGAGTGCTGCGACGCTGTCCTGCCTGGCCTTCTGCGCCAGTTGGCGCAGTTCGGGTTTGAATACCTTGCCGACCAGGGTCATGGGCATGGTCTGCAGAATGGTCACGGATTTGGGGCGTGCTGCCGGATCGTCGACGCGCTCGCGCACCCAGTACAGGAGCTCGTCCTGCGTGGCCTGCGCATCGGGCCTGAGCGTGACAAACAGCACCGGCAACTCACCGGCGTAGGCATCGGGTTCACCGACAGCGGCGCAGTGCTGTACCGCCGGGTGGCTGGCCATGGCGTCCTCGATCAGCTTGGGGTCGATGTTGTGCCCGCTGCGGATGATGAGGTCCTTGGAGCGGCCGCTCAGGTGCAGGCGCCCTTCGTGGTCCAGCCAGCCCAGGTCACCGGTGGCCAGCCAGCCGTCGGCCGTGAAGGCGTGCGCGTTGTCCCTGGGGTCGACGAAACCCGAGAACAGATTGGGCGACTTGAAGATCACCATGCCCGGCTCACCCACAGGCATGAGCCTGTCGGTCGGCTGGCCACTGCCGTCCAGTGCCACCACGCGCAGTTGCGTGTACGGCAGGCGAAACCCCACGCAGCCCACGGGGGCGTTGACCCCGGGCGGGGTGATGGTGGAAATGCCGGCCATTTCCGTCATGCCCAGGCTTTCGTGCACATGCACGCCAGTCAGAGCCTCAAAACGCGTCGCCAGATCCGGCGACAGCGGCGCCGCGCCGGTGCGGCAAAAGCGCAGCGATGAAATGTCCGCCTGGCCCACGGGCACATTGGCCAGGGCCGCCAGCACGGTCGGCACGGCTGATACCACGGTGGCGCGGTAACGCTCCACCAGGCGCCAGTAGTTGGCGATCACCTCGCGGTTGCGAAACAGCGCCGTGGTGGGCATGACCACCTCGGAGCCTGCGGCAAAGGAAGTCAGTGCGCCCGGCAGCACGCCCGCCACATGAAACAGCGGGTAGCCATTGAGCACCACATCGTCCGCGCGCGTGCCCTGCAACTGCACGCAGGCCCAGGCCGTGAAGACCTGCGCCGCATGGCTGTGGCGCGCCAGCTTGGGCGCGCCGGTGGTGCCGCCGGTGTGAAAGTAGGCGGCGATGTCGGTCGGTGCGATGCGGCGCCCGCTCACGAGGGTGTCGCTGACTTCGCCGCGGCATTCGGCCGCAAAGTCCAATACACCGTCGGGCAGGGGCGGCAGGCTGGTTTCAATCAAAGGCGCCACGCGCAGCACGGTGCTCAAGGTGGGCACCAGCAGTCGGATGCGCATCGCCTTGGACCAGATGCCGGCATCGTCCTCGCCGCCCCAGGCGATCAGCACCTTTGCCTTTCCAGCGTTGAGCAGGGACACCAGTTTTTCTTCGCTCAGCAAGGGGTTGAGCGGCTGCACGATGCCGGCGGCTTCGCCGCCCCACAGCGCCAGGTGGTACTGCGGGCAGCCCGGCAACAGCACGCCGATGGCGTCATCTGGCCTCACGCCCAACCGGTGCAACAGGTTGGCGGTCTGGTGGATACCGCCGAGCAACTCGGCATACGACCAGCGCAGCGCTGCGTCGTCGGGGTCGGCGCTGCGCAGGAAAGTCAGCGCGGTCTTGCCGCCAAAAGCCTGGGCCGAGCTGACAAAAATGTCGTAGGTGCTGCGCGCCGTGTACGCCTGCGCCAGCGGGGTTTCTTCCAGGCGAAGGATGTCAGCCTGGCTGCGGATGGGGAATGCGGCGGTGAATGGCATGCGTCATGGTAGCGGGTCGCCTACCTGCGGATAGATTGGCTCGGGTGCTAAAACGCCATCAAGGCGCCGTACAACTGGGCGGTGCTCCGGCCATAGCGGTGCATTGGCGGGCCGCGCTGACACAGGCCCGGTTGCACATGGGCGGCTCAGATCTGCACGCCAGCGACTTGTAGCGTTGCAGCAGTTCATCGAGTTCTGCGGTGCGCGTGGGATTCACCGCCACCGGGCAACGGCAGGCGTCTTCGACCGCCCTCGGGCGCTCGGCTCCGCAGGCATTGAGCGCACCGACTTCGCAGCGCTGCGCCCGCTGCAACGCGGCCGCATAGGCGCTGCGAACTGCGTTGCAATCCATGCCGTCCTGCTGGGCCGAAACCCCGCAGGCAAAGGTCAGCAGCAGCGCCGCGGCGAGCCGCCTCTTGCATGATGGCGTGGCCGAGGCCAGCCCGATTCGCAGCACGTCCGCCCCTTCCTTATTGCACGGTTACCAGCAGCGTCGTCGAATGCTTGAATGACCCTGCTGTACCGGTGATGGTGACCGTGTAGCTGCCCTTCGGCGTCTTGCTGCTGGATTTCAGTGCCAGGCTGGAACTGCCGCCGGTGGTGGAGACTGCCGCCGTCGATGGGCTGAAGGTCGCAGTCATGTTGCTGGGCAGACCAGAGGCAACGAGTTTGACCGAGACCGCCGCTGTTCCCAGGTCAGCCAGAGTCACCGTGGTGGAGGCAGAAGCGCCCACCTTCATCGTCACGGTCGTCGGCGACACCACCAAAGCGAAGTCGGAGCTCGGGACGATGACGTTGTTCACGACGCAGGCATTGGCCAGGTTGGACCATTCCTTCTGCACGGTATAGGTGATGCCGTCGGTGCCGACAAAGCTCCCCTGCTGGCCGTTGCAGATGTCGCCAATTTCGCCCTTGGTGGTGTTGTACCAGGCCAATGGCGGGGCGTAGGTGGTGGCGATGCCGACCTCGGCATCGGTCATGGTCTCTACCATCTCATGCGAAGCCACCGATGTCTGATTGGCAAAGAGGCTGGTCGATCCGCCGCAGCCGACATCGCAGCCCGAGCCGGCCTGCATGTCGGGGTGCACGCCGTACAGCAGTTCCTTGAAGGCGGTGGTGCCGGCGACCGTCCCGTGGTAGGCGCAAAAACCACCGGTCTGGCAGGAGGTGGAGGTGCCTTGCACGATCTTCTTGCCGTGCGGAAAGAAGATGGCGTAAAAGGTATTCGATTTGCCGTTCGCATCCAGTTGCGGCGCCGGCAGGATGCCAGCCGCAATCTGGGCCGTCAGTTCGGTCTGGATGGCGCTGTCGTTGATGGTCGCACCAGCGGCCGCAGCAGACGGCGTCACGGCGATCTGTCGGAGGAAACTGCCACGGCCGATGGTCTGGTTGGACGTCGGTGAATTCAATCCCACGGTGTTGTATTCCGCCAGCCAGTCGACATAGCTGCTGTTCAGTGCCTGCTGGTAGAAGCTGGCAAGGCTGGGCGCTGCGGTGGCGCTCACCCCTGGCAGGTAAGAGCCGGTTCCCCACAGCACCTGGATGACCTGCATATTGCTGACCACACGCCCGCCATAGTAGGTCAGCGGCGAGCCGGTCAAGGCAGCCCCCTGGGTGGCAAAAGACTCCGGGGTTCGCCATGGCAGCACGTGGGGCTTGCCCTCGGATCCAAAGTGATGCGGGTTGTCGTAGGACTGGGTTGCCGGAGTCTCGTCAGCGAATGACGGCAGGGTGATGCAACAGAGCAGCGCCGTCGCCAGCGTTGCGACCACCGTGCGCAAGTTATTGGTTTGTCCCATGTGCATCCTTAAGAGCTTGGTTGAATTTTTGAATCAGCGCTTGCAGCGGGTCCGCAAACCGGTGAAAACAGTATATCGGCATATTTCGTCAAAAGTTAACATGGTTGGCCGGTCGCGCCGGCTGTAGGGTCTTGACGATGGCGATGGCGATGGCGATGGCGATGGCTATGGCTTGCCCTGGCATTGCCGCTGAGCCTGCTGGCTTGGCTGGACAAGGTGGTGCATCTTGACTTCAAGGGGCCGCGTTGGGCCTGAAATCAGCGCCTGCTACAGTGGCCCGACGTTCCCTTCTAAGAAACCCCCATGCCATGCCAAGCCTTGACAATGCCCTTGCTTTTTTCGCCGTCGCCGTGCTGCTGGGCCTGACGCCAGGGCCGGACAATATCTTTGTGCTGATTCAGTCCGCCACCCGGGGGCGCCGTGCGGGCTGGTACGTCGTGCTCGGACTGTGCACCGGTTTGCTGGTGCAGACCCTGGCCGTGGTGCTTGGGCTGGCCGCCGTCTTCGCCGCCTCGGCCATCGCCTTCACGGTGCTCAAGGTCATTGGCTCGCTGTATCTGAGCTACCTGGCATGGCAGGTGTGGTGCGCGCCCGTGGACGACAAATTGACAGCAACGGCGTCGACCCTGAGCCCGCTGTCCATGTACCTGCGCGGCGTTGTCATGAACCTGACCAATCCCAAGGTGGTGTTCTTCTTTCTGGCCTTCCTGCCGCAGTTCGTGCAGACCGAGCGTGGCTCGGTGGCGCTGCAACTGGCCTGTCTGGGCGGCCTGTTCGTGCTGGCCACGCTGGTCTCGTTCGGCGCCATCAACTACTTTGCCTCGCTCATCAGTGCCGGTTTTCAGCGATCCGTGCGTGCCCGGCGCCTGCTGAACCGGGTTGCGGCTGTGGTGTTTGTCGGCATGGCCGCGCGCCTGGCCTTTTCGCAGCAGCAGTGATCCAACGCGAATGGCTGCGACAAGCCAAAATGTCGGCATGATGCTGACCATTTCCTCCCACGATCAGCCACCGCGAGCCTATCCGTCATGACCGAGCCTACTTCTCCCTCCATCGCGCAACTCAGCATCACCCGGACTGCTGGTGGGAAGAAGCCCCGGCACTGGGGCCGCTGGGTGGCCGTCGCGGTGTTCATCTTCGGTGGACTGGCCTTTGCCCTGCGCCCGGGCAAGACCGAGGTGCAGGTGACCTCCGTGCTCACCTCCTATCCCTCGCAGCAGTACGCCCAGCTCACGGCCTCGGGCTATGTGGTGGCGCAGCGCCGCGCTGCGGTGGCGAGCAAGGCCACGGGGCGCCTGGTGTGGCTCAATGTGCGTGAGGGCAGCCAGGTGAAGCAGGGCGAGGTGCTGGCCAGACTCGACGCCAGCGACGTGCAGGCCGCCATCGCGCAGGCGCAGGCCGGCATCCGCCAGGCCGAGGCCGGTGTCGCGCAGACCCTGGTCGAGCGCATCAACGCCGAGGCCGAGCTCAAGCGCAGCCAGGGTCTGCAGGCCCAGGGCTTCATCTCGCCGCAGTCGGTCGACGCCGTGGTCACGCGTTTCAACTCGGCCAAGGCAGCCGTGGTGTCGGCCCAGGCCGGCGTGGCCGTGGCCCAGGCCCAGCTCAAGGTTCAGCAGGTGAACCTGGACTTCACCCAGATCCGCGCGCCCTTTGACGGCGTGGTGTTGGTGAAGAACGCCAACGTGGGCGACATCATCACGCCGTTCTCCAGCGCGGCGGGCACGCAGGGCGCGGTGGTCACCATGGCCGACATGCGCACGCTCGAGGTCGAGGCCGATGTCTCGGAGAGCAACCTGGCCAAGGCCAAGATCGGCAGTCCGGTGGAGATCACGCTCGACGCCTTGCCCGCCATGCGCTTTCGCGGCAGCGTGGTCGGCATTGTGCCCACGGTGGACCGCGCCAAGGCCACGGTCATGACCAAGATCCGCTTCGAGAAACTCGATGAGCGCATCCTGCCCGAGATGAGCGCCAAGGTGACCATCCTGTCGCAGCCCGCCACCGACGCCGACCAGCAGCCACTGCTGGCGGTGAACCCCAAGGCGGTGCTGGAGCGCGGCGGCAAGAAGCAGGTGCTGCGCGTCAAGGACGACGTGGTGGAAGCCGTCGACGTCACGACGGGGCGCAAAATTGGCGACAGCCTGGAAATCACCGGCGCCCTCAAATCGGGTGACAGACTGGTGCTGTCACCGCCGGACAAGCTGGTTGCCGGTGGCCAGGTCGTGGTGTCGGCCAAGTGAGCGCGCCGCCCATCATCCGCATCCGCGGTCTGGACAAGTCCTATGTGCGCGGCGACCAGGTGATCCCCGTGCTCGAGGGGCTGGACCTGGACGTGAACCAGGCCGAGTTCATCGCGCTGATGGGCCCCAGCGGCTCGGGAAAAAGCACGCTGCTGAACCTGATCGCCGGCATCGACAAACCGACGCGCGGCACGATCGAGATTGGCGGCGTCGACATCGCGTCTTTAAGCGAGGGGCAACTGGCCGACTGGCGCGCCGCGAATGTGGGCTTCATCTTCCAGTTCTACAACCTGATGCCGGTGCTCACGGCGTTCGAGAACGTCGAACTGCCGCTGCTGCTGACACGTCTGTCGCGCGCCGAGCGCCGCCAGCATGTGCTGGCCGCGCTGGAAATGGTGAGCCTGACCGATCGCATGGAGCATTACCCGAACGAGCTCTCCGGCGGCCAGCAACAGCGCGTGGCCATCGCCCGTGCCCTGGTCACCGACCCGGCGCTGATCGTCGCCGACGAGCCCACGGGCGACCTGGACCGCGTCACCGCCGGCGAGGTGCTGGACCTGCTGGACAAGCTGCACCGCGAACTGGGCAAGACCATCGTCATGGTGACGCACGACCCCAAGGCCGCCTCCCACGCCAAGCGCCTGATCCATCTGGAAAAGGGCGTGCTGGTGCCCGACGAAGCGCTCGCCGGCGCGGCCCACTGAAGCCGGCCCATGTTCGTTCTGCGCCTGCTGCTGAAGAACGCCTTTCGCCATCGGCTGCGCACCCTGCTGACCATGGTCGGTCTGGTGGTGGCGATCTGCGCCTTTGGCCTGCTGCGCACCATCGTCGACGCCTGGTACGCGGGCGCCGAAGGCACGTCGAGCACGCGCCTGATCACGCGCAACGCCATCTCCCTGACCTTCCCCTTGCCGCTGAACTACGCGGAGCGACTGAAAAACGTCGAAGGCGTGACGGGGGTGAGCTGGTCCAACTGGTTTGGCGGCGTCTACATCACCGAGCGCAACTTCTTTCCGCAGTTTGCGGTGGAGCCCGCCAGCTACCTCGCGCTCTATCCCGAATACATCCTGAAGGACGAGGAGAAGAAGGCCTTCCTCATGGACCGCCAGGGCGTCGTGGTGGGGCGCAAGCTGGCCAATACCTATGGCTGGAAGGTGGGCGACCAGATTGCGCTGCGCGGCACGATCTTTCCGGGCACCTGGGTTTTCAACCTGCGCGGTATCTGGGACGGCGTGGACGCCAAGACCGACGAGTCCCAGATGTTGATGCAATGGAAATACCTGTCCGAGTCGCTGCGCCAGCGCGCCGGTCGCGGCAACGCGGATTATGTTGGCGTGTACATCGTCAGCATCAACGAGCCGAACAACGCGCCGCTGATTTCCGAGCGCATCGACGCGCTGTTCAAGAACTCGCTGGGCGAGACCCTGACCGAAACCGAGAAGGCGTTTCAGCTCAGCTTCGTCGCCATGAGCGAGGCCATTCTGGTGGCCATCAGTGCGGTGAGCCTGGTGATCGTCGTCATCATCATGGCGGTGATGGCCAACACCATGATGATGACGGCGCGCGAGCGCCTGGCCGAGTACGCCACGCTCAAGGCCCTGGGCTTTCCGCCACGCTTTGTGGTGCAGCTGCTGTTCGGCGAGAGCCTGGTGATTGCGCTGCTCGGCGGTGGTCTGGGGATCGCGCTGACGCTGCCGCTGGCCGCAGCCTTCGGCCAATCCGTGGGCAGCCTGTTCCCCTCGTTCGCGGTGTCCAACCTGACCATGGCGCTGCAGCTGGTGGCCAGTGTGGTGGTGGGCTTGGTGGCCGCCGCCTGGCCGGCCTGGAAGATGAGCCGCATCAACATCGTCAACGGCCTGAGGCACGTCGCTTGAAGCCGCTGCCGCTGTCCTACATCGCGCGCAACCTGTGGGTGCGCCGCGTTACCACCTTGCTCACGGCCCTGGGCATGGCGCTGGTGGTGTTCGTCTTTGCCACCGTGCTGATGATGGGCGAGGGCATACGCGCCACCCTGGTGGCCACGGGCCAGCCGGACAACGCGCTGCTGTTGCGCAAGGGCGCAGGCGCCGAGATCAACTCCGGCATCACACGCGAGCAGGCCGCCATCGTCCAGAGCCTGGCCGGCATCGCCACCAATGGCGCCGGGCAAAAGCTGGTGAGCAAGGAGTCGGTGGTGCTGAACAACCTGCCCAAGCGCAGCAACGGCAAGCCGAGCAACGTCACGGTGCGCGGCAGTTCGGCCCTGGGCCTGGAGCTGCGCCCGCAGCTGCAGATCGTGCAGGGCCGCATGTTCCGACCCGGCACCTCGGAGATCATTGCGGGCAAGTCCGTGGCCAGCGGTTTTCGCGGCACAGGCCTGGGCGAGACCCTGCATTTCGCGCAGCGTGACTGGCAGGTGGTGGGCGTGTTCGATTCTGGCAAGACCGGTTTTGACAGCGAGCTCTGGGGCGACGCCGATCAGATGATGGCGGCCTTTCGGCGCAACGCCTATTCCACCGTGGTGCTGCGCCTGGCCGACGTGGCGGCCTTCGCGCCGCTGAAGGCCGCGGTCGACGCGGACCCGCGCCTGCAGCTCGACACCAAGCCCGAGGTGCAGTTCTACGCCGAACAAAGCGAGGCGCTGGCCACCTTCATCCGCATCCTGGGGCTGAGCCTGTCGGTGATCTTTTCCATCGGCGCCGTGGTCGGCGCCATGATCACCATGTTTGCCGCCGTGGCCCAGCGCGTGGGCGAAATCGGCACCTTGCGCGCCCTGGGTTTTCGGCGCAGCGCCGTGCTGCTGGCGTTTTTGCTGGAGTCGCTGCTGCTGTCGCTGGTGGGCGGCGTGATGGGCCTGTTTGCCGCGTCCTGGATGCAGGCTGTGGACATTTCCACCACCAATTTCCAGACCTTCAGTGAACTCGCTTTCCAGTTCAAGCTCACGCCCGCCATCGCCCTGCAAACCCTGTTGTTTGCCCTGGCCATGGGTTTTTTAGGCGGCTTCATTCCGGCCTGGAGAGCCGGGCGCCTGAAGATCGTCGACTGCCTGCGCGCAGCCTGAGCTTCAGGCCTTGGCGCGCCGGCGCCGTTCCAGCCAGGCCTGCAGTTCGCCGACCACGCCCTTGCGAAAGGCCAGCACGCACAGCACGAAGATCGCGCCGATGATGACGGTGACCCAGGAGCCCACCTTGTCGGCCAGCAGGTCCTGCAGCGCGATCACGATGCCCGAGCCCAGCACCGGGCCGAAGAAGGTGCCCACACCGCCGAGCAGCGTCATCAGGATGACCTCGCCCGACATTGACCAGTGCACGTCCGACAGCGTGGCAAAGCCCATGATCAGGGTCTTGAGCGACCCGGCCAGACCGGCCAGCGCGGCCGACAGCACAAAGGCCAGCAGCTTGTAGCGGTCCACCTGGTAGCCCAGGGAGATGGCGCGGGGCTCGTTCTCGCGGATCATCTTCAGCACCTGGCCGAAAGGCGAATGCACGATGCGCGAGATCGCCATGAAGCAGGCGACAAAAAACACCACCACCACGTAGTACAGGGCCGTGTCCGAGGCCAGCGGCAACAGGCCGAACAGGTCGCCGCGCGGCACGCCCTGCAGTCCGTCCTCGCCGCCGGTGAAGGGCGCCTGCAGGCAGACGAAATACACCATCTGCGCGATCGCCATGGTGATCATGGCGAAGTAGATCCCCTGACGGCGGATCGCCACCAGGCCCACCACCAGTCCGATCAGACCGGCGCCGATGACGCCGGCGAGGATGCCGAGTTCCGGCGTGAAGTGCTGCGACTTGATGAACCAGCCCGTGATGTAGGCGGCCGAGCCGAAGAATGCCGCGTGGCCGAAGGACAGCAGCCCGGTGAAGCCCAGCAGCAGGTTGAAGGCGCAGGCGAAGATCGCGTAGCACAGCAGCTTCATGACGAACACCGGGTACAGACCCAGCAGCGGCGCGATCAGCAGCAGCGCCAGCAGCGCGAGGTAGGTGATGCGAATGGCTTTGGCAGCTTTGGACATGGTTCAGGCTTCCTTGCCAAAAAGGCCGGCGGGCCGCACCATGAGTACCAGAACCATGATGACAAAAACCACGATGTTGGACGCCTCAGGGTAAAAAACGCGCGTCATGCCTTCCACCAGGCCCAGGGCCAGGCCGGTGATGACAGAGCCCAGGATGGAGCCCATGCCGCCGATCACGACCACGGCAAAAACCACGATGATCAGGTTCGAGCCCATCAAGGGGTTGACCTGAATGATGGGTGCTGCCAGCACACCGGCCAGCGCGGCCAGGGCGGCGCCCGCGCCGTAGGTCAGCATCACCATCAGCGGCACATTGATGCCAAAGGCCTGCACCAGCGCGGCGTTTTCCGTGCCGGCGCGCAGGTAGGCGCCCAGGCGGGTGCGCTCTATCAGGTACCAGGTTCCCAGGCACACGACGAGAGACACCAGCACCACCCAGGCGCGGTAATTCGGCAGCACCATGAAGCCCAGATTCGTGGCGCCCGACAGCAGTTCGGGCACGTCGTAGTTCTGCCCCGACACGCCGTACAGTTCGCGGAAGATGCCTTCGGCGATCAGCGCCAGGCCAAAGGTCAGCAGCAGGCCGTACAGGGGATCGAGCTTGTACAGGTGCTTGAGAAAGAGGCGCTCGATCACCACGCCGAGCACGCCCACGGTGAGCGGCGCCAGGAACAGCGCATACCAGTAGCCGATGCCCAGCACGTCCAGCATGATCCAGGCGGCAAAGGCGCCCAGCATGTAGAGCGCGCCATGCGCGAAATTGACGATGCCCAGCAGGCCGAAGATCACCGCCAGCCCCAGGCTGAGCAGCGCATAGAACGCGCCGTTCACCAGGCCGAGCAGCAACTGGCCGAGAAAGGCTTGAAGGGGAATGCCAAAAATTTCCATGCAGGTCGGTCAGTCAGTTCACGTCAGGAAAGTGTGGATTGCCACGGCCCTTCGGGCCTCGCAATGACGAGGTGGCGTGGCAATCCATGGTGCAGCGGAACTTCGAAGCGTACGCCAGGTTTACTTCTTCAGCAGCGAGCACTTGGACTCGGCCACCGTGGTGAAAGCCTGCTCGCCCGGGATCTTGGCCACGGTCTTGTAGTAATCCCAGGGCGTGGTGGACTCCTTGGAGCCCTTCACCTGGAACAGATACATGTCGTGGATCATGCGGCCGTCGGCGCGGATCTGGCCCTTGCTGTAGAAGTCGTCGAACTTCATGGTCTTGAGCGTGGCCATCACCTTGTCGGCGTCGGTCGTACCCGCGGTCTGCACGGCCTTGAGGTAATTGGAGGCAGCCGAGTAGTCAGCCGCTTGCAGGCTCGAAGGCATGCGCTTGTACTTCTCGAAGAAGCGCTTGGCGAACTTGCGCGAAGCGTCATCCTGGTTCCAGTACCAGCTGTCGGCCAGTTGCAGGCCTTCGGTGTTGTTCAGCCCCAGGCTGTGCACGTCGTTGATGAACACCAGCAGACCCGCGACCTTCATGGTCTTGGTGACGCCGAATTCCTTGGCCGCCTTCATGGCGTTGGTGAAGTCGCCGCCGGCATTGGCCAGCGCCAGGATCTGCGCCTTGGACGACTGCGCCTGCAGCAGGAAGGCCGAGAAGTCGGAGGCGTTCAGCGGATGGCGCACGGTGCCGGCCACGGTGCCGCCGTTGGCTTTCACCACGGTGGCTGCATCGCCTTCGAGCGAATGGCCGAAAGCGTAGTCGGCCGTCAGGAAATACCAGCTCTTGTTGCCGGCCTGCACCAGCGCCTTGCCCGCCACCTTGGCCAGCGCCACGGTGTCATAGGCGTAATGCACGGTGTAGGGTGTGCAGTCTTCGTTTGTCAAACGGGCCGAGCCGGCGCCGATGGAGATGAAGGGGCGTTTCTTTTCAGCCGCGACCTTGGACATGGCCAGCGAGGTGCCGGAGTTGGTGCCGCCGATGAGCATAGCCAGGCCTTCCTTGTCCATCCATTCGCGCGCCTTGGAACTGGCGATGTCGGGCTTGTTCTGGTGGTCGGCCGAGATCACTTCAATCGGACGGCCCAACACCTTGCCACCGAAGTCCTGCGCTGCCCACTTCACCATCTCCGCGCCGGCCGGGCCGTCGATGTCGGCGTACAGGCTGGACATGTCGGTGATCATGCCGATCTTCACGGGGCCGGTATTTTGCGCCGATGCGACGGTGCCCAGGCCGATGGCCAGAGCGGCGACAAGTGCTTTCAGTTTCATGGATGTCTCCTGTTGAAGTGGTGGGTTCGACGAAAAAATCAGATTGCGCTAGACGCCCAGGTATTCCTGCAGCATGCCCATGTTCTGCTTGAGCTCGGCCTGGGCAAACTGCTTCACGATGCAGCCGTGCTCCATCACGTAGAAGCGATCCGCCAGGGGTGCGGCAAAGCGAAAATTCTGCTCCACCAGCACGATGGTGTAGCCCTTGGCCTTGAGCGCCAGAATCATCTCGGCGAGCTTTTGCACGATCACCGGCGCCAGGCCTTCGGAGATTTCATCGAGCAGCAGCAGGCGCGCGCCGGTGCGCAGGATGCGCGCCACGGCCAGCATCTGCTGCTCGCCACCGGACAAGCGCGTTCCCGGGCTGCTGGCGCGTTCCTCGAGATTCGGGAACATGGTGTAGATCTCGGCCACGCTCATGCCGCCGGGCGCGATCGTGGGCGGCAGCATCAGGTTTTCTTCGGCTGTGAGGCTGGCGAAAATGCCGCGCTCTTCCGGGCAATAGCCCAGGCCCAGGCGTGCCACCTTGTGCGGCGCCAGGTGCACGGTCTCTGTGCCCTTGATCTTGATCGAGCCCTTGCGCGAGCCGGTCAGGCCCACGATGGCGCGCATGGTGGTGGTGCGGCCTGCGCCGTTGCGCCCCAGCAGTGTCACCACTTCGCCCTCGTGCACGGTGAGGTTCACGCCGTGCAGGATGTGCGACTCGCCATACCAGGCGTGCAGGTCTTCGATGCGCAGCATTTCGGTGGACATCAGTGATTGCCTTGCAGTGCGGCGTCGGCGGTGCCCATGTAGGCCTCCATCACCAGCGGATTTTTCGAGACTTCGCCGTAGGGCCCGTCGGCAATGATGGCGCCGCGTTGCAGCACCGTGATGCGGTCGGCAATCGATGACACCACGTTCATGTTGTGCTCCACCATCAGGATGGTGCGGCCCACGGACACCTTCTTGATCAGTTGCGTGACCCGGTCCACATCCTCGTGGCCCATGCCCTGAGTCGGCTCGTCGAGCAGCATCAGCTCCGGCTCCAGCGCCAGCGTCGTGGCCAGTTCCAGCGCGCGCTTGCGACCATAAGGCAGGTTCACCGTCATCTCGTCGGCGAAGTCCTGCAGATCGACCTCGGCCAGCAAAGCATGCGCGCGCTGATGCAGCGGGAACAGTGTGCTTTCCGCTTTCCAGAAATGAAACGAGGTGCCCAGGTTGCGCTGCAGCGCGGCGCGCACGTTCTCCAGCACCGTCATGTGCGGAAACACGGCCGAGATCTGGAAGGAGCGCACGATGCCGCGGCGCGCGGTCTGCGCCGGTTGTTCATGGGTGATGTCGACGCCGTTGAACAGGATGCTGCCCGCGCTGGGCGGCAGGAACTTGGTCAGCAGATTGAAGAAGGTCGTCTTGCCGGCGCCGTTGGGCCCGATCAGCGCGTGGATGTGGCCGCGTCGGACCTTCAGGTCCACCTTGTTGACGGCCACGAATCCCTTGAATTCCTTGGTCAGTCCATGTGTCTCAAGAATGATTTCCGATGACAAATGAGGCTCCGGCGGTTGGCAGTTGATGAGGTGGGCGCTCAGGCACGAAGCGAGAAGCGCGATGGTAACGACTTGCTCCCGGCACCGGTACCGGGTTAGAACTTAGGTAGTTATACCTGTCCCTTTTTTGAGAACTTCACGGCGCTGCGGTCTGGGCTCAGACGATCTTCACGCTCAGATTCGGCAGGCCGTCGATGTGCATTTCAATCACGTCGCCGCGCACCACCGGCCCGACGTTTTCCGGCGTCCCCGAATAGATGATGTCGCCCGGGAACAGCTCGAAGGCTTCGGACAATTTGCTGATCTGCTCGGCCACCGACCAGATCATCTGGTTCAGGTTCGCGCTTTGCCTGGTCTGGCCGTTCACCTTGAGCCAGATCGCCCCTTGCGTGAAATGCCCGGTTTGCGCCAGCTTGTGGATGGCGCCTATGGGGGCGGACTGGTCAAAGCTCTTGCCGATTTCCCAGGGTTTCTTTTCGTCGCCCATGGCGCGCTGCAGATCGCGCCGCGTCATGTCCAGCCCCAGCGTGTAGCCATACACCAGCTCCAGCGCCCGGGCCACGGGGATGTTGCGCCCGCCTTTGTCGAGTGCCGCCACCAGTTCGGCCTCGTAGTGGTAGTTCTTTGTCAGCGGTGGATAGGCGTGATTCGCCACCGTGTTGGCCGGTACGTGCTGGATCGCGTCCGTGGGTTTTTGAAAGAAGAAGGGCGGCTCGCGACTCGGGTCCGAGCCCATCTCGCGCGCATGCGCCGCGTAATTGCGGCCTATGCAATAGATGCGACGCACCGGATACATCTCGCTGCTGCCCACGATGGGAATCAGCGTCTGAGGGACGGTGAAAGGCGTTGCGGGCTGTTGCTGCGCCAAGCCGGGCGCGGCGCAGCCGATCAGGCCCGTGGAAACCAGCGCCGAGCGCTGCACGAAGTTGCGTCTGTCCATGTCTGTCTCCTCATTTTTTTCGCGTGTGCCCCATGTTACGCGCGCCACGCGACAAGCGCATCGCGGCTATGCTTTGGCCCTTTATACGGGGACCCGACATGCTTATCCATCTCAAGACTTGGGTGTCTGTTCTGGCGGCTGCGGCCTTCGTGGCGCTGAGCCCGGTGGCGTCTGCGGCTGAACTCACGGTCTACAGCGCAGGTGCTGTGAAGGCGGCGCTGAGTCTGCTGGTTCAGGACTTCCAGAAAGGCAGTGGTCATCGTCTGACGGTGGAGTACGCGCCCGTGGGCACGCTGCTGCGCCGCATGGTCGATGGCCAGCCCGATGTTGTGCTGCTGACCCAGGACGTGATGCCCGAAGTCGAACTCAAGGGCTGGACGGTGGCCGGCTCGGCGAACCCGGTGGGCGCCGTGGGCGTGGGTGTGGCGGTGCAGGATGGGCACCCTGTGCCGGACATTTCCACCCCCGAGGCCCTGAAGAGAAGCTTGCTGACCGCCAAATCCATCACCTACGTGGACCCGGAAAAAGGCACGAGCGGCAAGCATTTTGTGCAGGTGCTGCAGCGCCTGGGCATCGCCGAGGAGATGCGTGGCAGGACCACGCTGGGCGATTCGGGCTATGTGGTGGAGCCCGTGGCGCGCGGTGACATCGAAATCGGCATCCAGCAGATCACCGAGATCCTGCCGGTGGCTGGTGCCAGGCTGGTAGGCCCTTTGCCCGAACCGCTGCAGAAGATCACGGTCTACACCGCAGCGCTGGGCGCACAAGCCCATGAGGTCGCTGCTGCGCAAGCCTTTCTCGCCTACTTGCGCGGCGGACCCGCCAAAGCGGTGTTCTCCAGCAAGGGATTTGCGCCGGTGCCGTGATGCGTTCCAGCGGCTGTCCGGATCAGGGTGGGGCTTTGGGAACGAAAGTCCCGGCCCAGCCCGTCGTGGCGATCTGCAACTGCGCCGGTCCGCGCTGCTGCAGCGTGAACCTTCCGCCACGACCCAAGGCCAGGCGCAAGGCCCAGCTGGCCGCAGGTCCGAACTGAATTTGCGCCGGCGTGAAGCGGATCTCGAAGCCCTTGTCGGCGCGGCAAATCACACCCGAGGTTTCGGCCCACAGACCGACCCGGGACTTGACGAACTCCAGGCGCACCGTGCCGTCATTCTTTTCCACGATGGACACGAGCAGGGGTTTGCCATCGTCCATCGAGGTCTCTTCCCAGCGCAGCGGGAAATCCGGATCGCCCAACAGTGCTTTCACTTGCGGGATGGAACTGGCGCAGTCAGCGGGCTGTGCCGCAAGCTCGGCCCCGCTCAGCAGTGCGGCAATGAGAAGCAGGAATTTGATGGGCATGATTTCTTATAGCTGAAAACCTGGGATTGGATCGCGCGGCCACTACCGTGACGGCTTTGGCGCAGAATCAGGATATGTTGCCCCACGAGCCTGACAGCCCTGCGCAGGAAATCGAACTCAAACTGGCGCTGACCGCGTCTGGCGGTGAGGACTTGGCGCTGTTGTTGAGCGGCACGCCGCTGCTGCGTCGCCTCAAGCCGAAGCGGCTGCAACTGCACAACATTTACTATGACACCCCCGATCAGCTGCTGCGCCGCCAGCGCATCGCCTTGCGCCTGCGCCGCGTGGGTGAGGGTGCTGCGGCGCAGTGGCTGCAGACGCTCAAGACCGGCGCCCAGACGGATTCCGCCTTGAGCCAGCGTGGCGAGTGGGAACTGCCGGTGGCCGGTGCCGCGCTGTCGCAGCAGGCCTTGGCCGACACACCCTGGTCGCGCATCGATCCGGACGGAGCGATCTTTGCCGCACTGGCGCCTTGCTTTGTCACCCGCTTTGAGCGCACGCAGTGGCTGTTGCGCAGCGCGGGTGGCAGCCTGGTCGAGGTGGCGCTGGACCGGGGACAAGTGCTGGCCGGGGAAAAAGATGCCGCCATTTGTGAACTGGAGCTGGAACTCAAAGCCGGCGAGCCTGGGGCGCTGTTCGAGCTGGCGCAACAGATCGCGGCCAGCGTGCCCGTGCTGCCGCTGCACCTGAGCAAGGCGCAGCGCGGCTTTGCCCTGGCGCAGCACATGCTGGACGCGCCACTGCGGGCGCAGCCACCGCTGCTGGACGGTGCCATGCCACTCACGCTAGCGGCTTCTTGTGTGCTGCGCGAAATGTTCTGCCAGTTCAGCGCCAACCTGCTGGGCTTGCGCAACTGCGACGACCCGGAGCTGGTGCATCAGACCCGGGTGGGTTGGCGTCGATTCAGAAGTGCGTTAAGGCTTTTTCAAACGGTGCTGACGCAGCCGCCCGCCATCGCAGCGGAACTGGCGGCGCTGCTGGCGTCGCTGGGTGCGCTGCGTGATCTGGATGTGGCGGGCCAGGAAACCCTGCCTGCCTGGCAGGAGGCATACGTTGCGGGTGACGCGGTGCGCGAGCCATCCTGGCACAGAGCGCAGCAGCGGCTGCGCAAGGCCGCCACCGCGCAGCGGCGGGCCCTGCGTGGGGCCATGGAGCTGCCGGGGCCGGGTGCCAACCTGTTGGCGATCAGCCGATGGATCGAGGAGCTTGCCTCGTCGGCCGATGCGCAGGCGATCGGGCATGAGCCGCTGCGCTCATGGGCCAGGCGGCGCGTCGCGCGCCTGCACCGAAAGATGCAGTTGGCGTTGAAGGATTGCGCCACGCCGGCGGCGCAACACAGGGTGCGCATCCTGGCCAAGCGCTTGCGTTACGGCATCGAGGCGCTGCGTCCGCTGCTTGGCGAGCGGCGCAGCCGCCGCTGGTACCGCGAGGCCACGGAGTTGCAGACGGGTATCGGCACACAGCGTGACCTCCTTCAGGCCGCCAAACTGCTGGCCGACCATGCGGCCGATCATGCTGTGTCAGCGTTTCTGCGCGGCGTCGCCGCGGGGCGGCAAAGCCAGTGTTGAAGTGGCGCTATTTGGGCGTGGGAAAAGTGCGCTTGAACCAGTCGTCGAGCATCAATTTTTCATAGCGCAGCGGGTCGCCGTCCGGGTAGCGATTGATGCGCGACAGGTAGGCCATGTCGCGCAGCGTGACCTCGGTCATCGCGTCGGTCAAACCCAGGCGCCAGCGCAGGCTGATGCGTGGTGAGCTGATATCGCGCATCACACGCAGGGGCGAGAGGCGCCAGTGGTATTCCAGACTTCCAGCCAGGTCGATGTCGGTGATGGCGATGTTCAGCACTTGCGTCTCGCCCAGGTGCTTTTGACCGAGCATTTGCAGGTGCTCGCTCAGGACTGAGAGCAAGTCGGCGTCGCGCAGCCAGGTACTCTGCAAGTCGGTGAATTTTTCCGGTTCAATGAAGCTGACGTTGACCTGCGGCGCTGCCTTCGCCGCCAACGCACCCAGGCAGACGAAGGTGCACAAAACCAGCTTGGTGAAGCACATGCGCATGGCAGACCCCTTTTGAAGCAAACAACGTAGCCCTTTGGACCTGTTGGCTGGCCGGGAGTTCCGGACTTGGCTCAGGTTTCGAGCTTGAACAGATGCGACAGTTCGCGATCGACCAGGCTGGCGTCGCCCAGGTTCAACTCCACCAGTCGGCGCAGGCTGGTCAGGCTGTCTACGTCGATGTGCTGGCACTCCAGGCCGATGCGCGGCCCCTGCAGGTGCACTACCGCGCCCTTCATGACGATTTTTTCGCCGCCTTCCTGCAACGGCAGCACCAGTGAGCAGACGTCGCCCAGGGATACAGGGAAGGGGTCGAGCGCCTCCACCAGTGCGCCCTTGAGTGCCAGGTCCAGCAGGTGCACGGTGTGCACACCGTGCGACAGATGCAGTCGGGCATCGGTGTGAAAAGCAATGCGCGAAAAGTTGCGTAAATCTGTCGGGTGAACCGGATTCATGGTGTAACTCCGTCAGGCCAATCCATTCAGGCGGGAACGCCTTCGGTCGGAACGACCTCGGGCAGGGCGATTTGCTGGCCCAGACTGAACTGGTAATCGTGAAAGATGTGCTCCGCGCTCAGCGGCATATAGCTGCCGTCGGGCAGGCGCAGCGTCGTGTCTTTCAGGCGGTAAGTGCTGGAGCCGCAGGTCCAGCAGTTGTAGTTGCGCATATGGGTGCACAAACAGGTCTTGTCCACGACCGAAATGTTCTTGCCGTCCGGATGCAGGGCGAGCTGTTCGTTGTACGCCGTGATGTAGGCGCAGTGGCCCGCGCCGTCGAGCAGGTAGCCGTAGGCCTCGCAATTCGGACGGATGCCGGAGCCGATGGCCGGTGTGTTGCGCAGCATGCGCATGGGGTAACCGGTGGGCGACACGGTGTTCACGATGATGTCTTCTTCGCTTGCCTTGAAGTACTCCTGCTGCACCTTGCCGGGCAGCCCGCATTCGCTCGCCACGGTAAAGCGTGTCGCCACCTGCACGCCAGCGGCGCCCAGCTCCAGAAAGGACACGGCGTCGCCGCCGGTGAAGATGCCGCCGGCGGCAATCAGCGGAATGTCGAGCTGCTCGGCCTTGAGGTAGGCAGCGACTTCGGCCACGATCGTCGCCAGGTCGTATTTGGCCCAGTCCAGGCCAAAACCCAGGTGGCCGCCGGCCAGCGGGCCTTCAATCACCACAAAGTCGGGCAGGCGGTTCAGGCGCGCGTTCTTGCGCAAAAACAGTTGCAGGGCGCGCACCGAGGACACGATGATCCCCAGCTTGGCGTCGTGAAAGCGCGGGTGCTCGGCCATCAGGCCGAAGGAGCCCAGGTGCAGGCCGGCGCTCAGGGTGATGCCGTCGATGCCTGCGTCCAACGCCGAGTTCAGCCGCACCTGCAAGGTGTCGCGCGGTGAATTCATGGTGAGCTTTTCCATGCAGTTGACAAACACCATGCCCTCGCCGCGCTTGGCTTCCATGGTACGTCCGACATGCAGCTTGGTCGCTTCGGCCAACCGGTCCAGGTCAAACTTGATGATGGACTTGTCCGAGTTGTCGATGTTGGCTTTGTAGAACTTGGTTTTGGTCTTGACGAACTCGGTGTCAAAGCGCCGGTCAGAAACGTCGTGGATCAGGGCGTCTGAAATATGGCCAATGCCGCCCAGGCGCGCTGCTTCCAGCGCCAGTTCGGCCGTGGAAATGTCCACGCCCATCCCGCCTATGACGATCGGCACCAACTCCCTTTTGCCGAACTTCAGGCGGAAATCATCAACTCGTTTCATCATGGTCCTTGTCAAATTGGCGCAAACGCAGCAGGCGGGGGCTTTGCCGCCTTCATCTGGCGAACCTCGGCATTTTCGCACCATCCATTGCACCTGACCTTCGAAGGGTAACGATTATGTTTGGGCCTGGGGTTGCTGTGGCCCGTATGCGTGCCGTGTCCAGCGCTGGTGGGCCTGGCTGACCGTGCCATTTGGACGCGCCATTTTGGCGCCTACAATGAGGCCGTCAGCCGAGTCCCCGCCGACGCTTTGCAGGCGTTTTGACTGTTCCCTAAGCTGGCACGTTCAACCATTCACGCCCTTTACCCCCATCATGAAAAAATTACTTGCATCATTTTTCGTGGCGCTGCTTGCCATGACCGCCACTTCCTGGGCCAATGCCAACGAATTCTCGGATCTGCGCACCGAATTGAGTGCGGCCCGCGAGTCGCTCATCACCCTGATGACGAACAAGGACAAACGTGGCGCCGACCAGCAAAAGATCGTCAAGGCCACGGCCGACGCGGTGAGCGCGCACCTGGCCAAGATGAAGGCTCCGGCCGGCAAAGAGGCGCAGTTCAAGGAAATGGTCGAGGCCTGGAACGCCTTCAAGAAGACCCGTGAAGTGGAACTGGTGCCCGCCATTCTCGCTGGCAAGGACGACGAAGCGCGCAAGCTCGCCGGTGGCATCCAGAAAGAGCGCTACACCAAGTGCCAGCAGATCGTGGGTGACCTGGGCGGTTGATCGTTTCCGGCGCGCGTAGCGTCGTTCCGCCTCATGGTCGGCCAGGGTGAGCGCGGGCCACACAGTTTGTCTTTTCACTCGATTGAAACCGGAGCATGAGCATGAAGTTGCCTGACCTGAAGATAGGGATGCGCGTCGGCCTGGGCTTTGGCGTGGTGGTTGTGACCATTGCCGTGCTGGTAGCGGCGGTGCTGATCAGCCTGGCACGCACCTCGGCCAACTCCAGCGCCATGGGCGACGGCGTGCAGTTGCAGGCTCAGGTATCGGAAATCCACTTGCTGGCCAAGGACAATGCGATTGCCAGCATGGTGATCCTGGTGTCCTCCAGCACTGAGCAGCAGGCCAAGCTGGTGAAGGAAATAGGCGAGCGCGATACCCGCATCGCCAAGGGCCTGGAGGGGCTGGAGCTGTCCCTGGCGGCGTCGCCGGACGATGCTGCGCTGGTGGCTGATGCGCGCAAGCGCCACGGCAGCTATGTGGCCGGCGTGAAGCGGATTGTCGGTTTGGTGCTGGGCGGCAAGCAGGCCGAGGCCACCTTTGCGGCGGACGAAGAGATGATTCCCATGCTGGCTCCTTTCCTGGCCGCGCTGGGCAAACTCGACGCCCGGCAGGTTAGCAAGGTGCAGGCCACGGGTGCGGAAAACGGCCAGCTGATTGCTTCGACAAGGCTGCTGGCGTTGGGCATGGGCCTGCTGGCGGCGCTGCTCGGCGTGGCGGCCGGCCTGTGGGTGGTGCGCAGCGTCACGCGCCCGCTGCTGCGCGCCGTGGCCATTGCCGATGCGGTGTCGCAGGGCGATCTGACGCACGCCATCGACACCGACGGCACGGACGAAATTGCCACCCTGATGCGCGCCCTGGCCGCAATGCAGGCCAGCCTGGCGGCCCTGGTGTCCACCGTGCGCCAGGGGTCGGACGGCGTGGCCACGGCCAGCGCGGAAATCGCTTCGGGCAATCAGGACCTGTCCAGTCGCACCGAGAGCCAGGCCAGCGCGCTGGAACAAACGGCGGCCTCGATGGAAGAACTGGGTTCCACGGTGCGGCAAAACGCCGACAACGCGCGCCAGGCAAACCAGCTTGCCATCAGCGCGAGCAGTGTGGCCATCAAGGGCGGCGATGTCGTGGGCCAGGTGGTGCAGACCATGAAGGGCATCAACGACGCCTCGCGCAAGATCTCCGACATCATCAGCGTGATCGACGGCATCGCCTTCCAGACCAATATCCTGGCACTCAACGCCGCAGTGGAAGCGGCGCGCGCCGGCGAGCAGGGCCGCGGCTTTGCCGTGGTCGCCAGCGAGGTGCGCAACCTGGCTGGGCGCAGCGCCGAAGCGGCCAAGGAAATCAAGGCACTCATTTCGGCCAGTGTGGACCGCGTCGGCCAGGGCACGGTGCTGGTGGACCAGGCCGGCGCCACCATGCAGGAGGTGGTCAGCAGCATTCGCCGCGTCACCGACATCATGGGCGAGATCAGCGCCTCCAGCCAGGAGCAAAGCCTGGGCGTGGCGCAGGTGGGCGAAGCCATCACCAGCCTGGATCAAACCACGCAACAAAACGCTGCGCTGGTCGAACAGATGGCCGCCGCCGCGGAAAGCCTTAAAAGCCAGGCCGGTGGTCTGGTGCAAGCCGTTGCCGTGTTCAAGGTGGCGGGCGCGTCGGGCCAGTTTGCGACAGCGCGTAGCCCCATGCGCCCGCCTGCCAGTCGACCGCTTGCCGCGCCGGCTGTGCGGCGCAGCCTGGCGCCCGCCCGACCGGCGATGTCCCGGTCTCTCTCGGCCCCGGCTCCCAAAGTGGCGCCGCCAAAACCCAATGCGGGTGGCGATTCCGACTGGGAAAGCTTCTAGGTCCTCGGAGGCCGGCCCGGAGGCGTTACTTGGCGTCTTCGGCCACGCGTTTCCAGGAGGCGTCGGGGTTGAAGCTGCTCAGCGCGGTGGTCACGGCCGAGGTCTTGTGCCCGAGATTCTTCTGATAAACGCGGCCGTCCTGGTTCACGATGAAGCTCATGATGCCGGAGGCCGCATAGCGCGCCGGCCAGGCCAGCACGGCAAAGCCGCCGACCATCTGACCATCGACAACATAGTCGTAGCTACCTCCGACCGCGTCGGCTCCTTGGCGCGTCAGGATCTTGTAGAAATATCCCTGGTAGGGCTCCAGCGAACCGGTGTTCGGGCTCAGGTAGCCATCCTGCGCCGCCGCCGCCAGCATCGGGCCCAGAGGGCTCAGTGCTTCGTCCGCGGCGGTCGGCCAATACAGGCCATCACGCTGCCCGGCCGTGCTCATCATTTTGGTCGCGTACTCGCGCAGGCCGTCGCCGCCCGAATCCCGCGCCGCAAATTCGCGTTGCGCATCGACGATGGCCAGGCACACCTGGATCGCCGCCAGTTCGTTGCGGCCAATGCGCCGCGACAGGACTTCGGTTTCCCCCCGGCGGGTATCAAAGCGCCAGCGTCCTGCCGGGCCCTGGACCAGTGGAATAGGCATGGGCCAGGCTTGTTCGCCCAGGCGCAGTTCTGCCTGCCGGCCATCGGGGACGATGCGGTGCCCCTGGGTGTAGGCCACCAGGAAGGCGGCGCGGCTGGCGGCGTCGGCCACCGGGTCGCCGGAGCTGACCAGTTTGCCGCTGCCGAAGATGGCGCGCAGGGCCGCGCTGTCATTGCTTCGCACGGCGTCGGCCAGGGCCGCCGCGCCGGCCTCGGGGGAGTCAAAGCTGCGCTGTGCTGCCGCAGCGCACGGCGGCAGGGCCAGCAGACTGGCCAGGGTCAGGACGCCCAAGGCAAGCCGCCACGCGGGCCCGCGGCGCAGGGCGCGTGCGTGCAAAGGCAAGAGGGTGTTCAACATGGTTTCCCCAAAAGGTTGGAATGGAGGCGGGCGATGGCGCATCATTTTTCGGCACGTCCTTTGCCTTTATTCGGCGCTTCAGCGGGCTTGCCTGCGGGCGCAACGCGTGCGGCCTCGGGTGCGCGCTGCGGCGGTGCTGCGCGCGCTGCTGCTGGCGGGCGTTGTGGCGGTGCAGCACGCGCTGGCGTAGCTTGTTGCGCTGCGGGGGCAGGTCGCTGGACCTTCGCGGCTGGCGCTGCGTTTTGCCGGCTGGCGTGGCCGCGCTCGCTCGCTTGGCGCGCGGCATCAGCCTGACCGATGTTTTCCAGGGCATGAGGGCGCGCTGCTGCAGGCGAGGATGGGGTGCGCGGTGCTGCGGCGGGCCTGGCCTCCGGCCCGGTCGCGGCGCGTCCGCCGGCGGTGCCGTCAGGCCGTAATGGCGCGGTCGAGGGGCGCTTGTTGGCGCGAACCTCCGGGCGGGTGGGAACGGGCACTGCGGGGTGTGCGCCGGGCGCGACGATCGTGGGTCGGGTCCGCTCGGGTCGAGCTTGTGCAGGTCGGGGCGCTACGGGGACGGCGGACCCGGGCTGCACGTGGCCGCGGAAGTCGTTGCGCTGCGCAGCAGGTTTGGCCGGTCCGGCAAATCGTGCACGGGTAGCAGGCGCCCTGTACGGCGCACCACGGCGATGTTCCGGCGCGTGTTGCCAGTTGCGCGGTGCCAGCGGTGCATAGCGCGTGTCGCGCACGATGTAGCTGTTTTGCACGTTCACCACGTTCACATGGCGTTGGCGCCAGTCAAAGTTGCCGAAGAAGTACTGCGTGCCCAGGGTAATGCCGGCGCCCCAGAGGAAGCCGCTACCGAAACCGGGGCGCACGCTGTAGCCCGCCCATGGTGCCCAATAGACCGGGGGAGACTGGGGCCACCACCAGGTACCGTAGACCACCGAGGCGTTGTAGTACGGCTCATAGGCGATGAGCGGATCGGCCTGGTAGATGCTGATGTACTCGCCTTGCGAGTCGATCCGCATCAGGTCGTTGGAGCGCAGGTTGCCTGCCACCTCGGCGCGGTGGCGCAGGGCCTGCACCGTGTCCATGACCTGGTCTTCTTGCGCCAGGAAGGCGTCACCCAGACGTTCGGTCCAGCTCAGTTTGTTGCCCATCATGCGCAGGATTTGCGGGAAGGCCACGAGCGACTTGACGCTGGGATCCCAGTCGTTGCGCTCCACCGCCTGCGCTGCCTGAGCGCCGCGCAGCCTCGGGTTGGCCAGCGACCAACGTTCGGCCTCAACCACTTCCGTCGGGTAGGTCGATGCCATCAGGATTTGCGACAGCAAGGCGTCCGGATAGAGGGCAATTGGCGCCAGCATCTGGTCGAGTTCCTGTTGACTGAAGTCCTGGGCGTTCTGAGCAAAGGCCGCTTGTGGCGGCGCGCCCAGCAGGAACAGGATGGCCAGCAGGGGCGCGAGCCCGGCTACGAGCCAACGTTTGAAGCGTGCATGCATGAGGTTTCCAATCCTGGCTGGTGCAGGGTGCACGCCGAGCGGCGCGTCGGTTTCAACGAGGCGTGCCCTCAAAGGCACGTGCGTCTGCTAGGGCTGCAGTGTTGCCACCCGTTGCGGCGGCGTCTGTGCGCCAGCGCACGTCAGGGAGTGAGCGTTGTCACCGTCGTCTTTTCTCGATCCATAGGCATTGGCGAAGACCCAGGTGAACTCGGCGCCGACCAGAAAAATTTGTGCCGAGTAGTAGACCCACAGCAGGATTACCACCAGCGAGCCGGCGGCACCAAAGCCCGAGACCACACCGCTGCGCCCGACGTACAGGCCGATCAGGAACTTGCCCAGGGTGAACAGCAGGGCCGTGAAAATTGCGCCAATCCACACGTCCTTCCATTGCACGTGCACGCGCGGCATGACCTTGTAGATCAGTGCAAACATGACCGCCACCAGCACGAAGTCGGCCAGACCGTTGGCGCTTTGCGCCAAGGCGGACCAGTCGCCGAACAGTGGCTGCCACCAACGCCCCGCAGTGGCCGAAACGGCGCTCAGCACCAGCGACACGATGAGCAGGAAGCCGATGGCCAAGATCATGCCGAAAGACAGCAGGCGCGCGCGCACCAGCAGAATCCAGCCGCTGGTGTTCTGACGCACGGGGACGCGCCAGATGCGGTCCAAAGAATCCTGCAATTCACCGAACACGCTGGTGGCGCCGGCCAGGAGCAGCAGCACGCCCAGCAGCGTCGCTGCCGCACCTTCGGTCGGTTGGCGCACGCTGGTCAGCAGGTCCTGCACGGCACTGGCGCCACGCGGTCCCATCAGGGCAGAGATTTGTGCCTGGATTTCGCCACGGGCTGCGTCTTCACCAAAGGCCAGACCGGCCACGGCAATCACGATCAGCAGCAACGGCGCCAGAGAAAACAGGGTGTAGTAGGCCAGCGCCGCGCCCATGCTGGGAACGTAGTCATCCAACCACAATTTGGCGACCTGCCGCAGCAGCCTCCAGGTGGATCGGGCGGCACCTGGCGTGTTGGTTGCGGGATGCACTATGGCCCGTGCTCGTGTGCATGCGTTACGTCGTTGGCGTCCTTCACAACGTGGTTCACCACCAGGTCGTAGATGACGAAGCCCACGACCTCGCTGAAGATGATTTCGCCCTGACTGAACTGCGCGCTCAGTTGCCTCGCTTTGGCCAACAGGGCGTCACGCAATTGACGTTGCTCGGCTGAAACGGTTCGACCGCTCCTGGCAAGCCAGACCGTTTCGGCCAGGAAATGCGCCGAAATTTGCGCCACCAGTTCCGCCATCAGCGCCGTCAGGTGGGCTTTCGATTGCCGTTCCACGCCGGCGTTGATGAAGGCGTTTCCCAGATCGAACAGGCGCTTGTGTTGCGCGTCCATGATGATGTCACCGCAGGAAAACGAGTCGCGCCAACTGATCTGCACGCAATGGTCGGCAGCGCGTCGCAGCGGCTGCTCGGCCGCGCCGGTCTTGGCCTGGGCGGCGGCTGCTTGCCATGACAATCGGTGTTTTCTGCGCAGCCACCAGACCGCGACACCCGACGACAGCAGCATGGCCCCGCTGAAGAGACCGATCCCGCTGTGCCATTGACTGAGCGCCAGCAGGCCGCAAGCCGCGTACAGGTAGGGCAGGGCCTGATAGAGCGCATCTGGGACTTGCGGATCGCGGTCGGGCATGAGTTTGTGGCGTGCTGCGCTGAGGGTTTGCGGGTTTCGGTTCAGAACTCGGGATGTTGTTCTCAAAACGATTATGCGCAATGTAACGCGAATCGACCGTGCGTTAGCCCACACTGCCAAAAAACACGGGATTTTCAGGACGGCGCGTGGCCCGGCTGCAAAAGCTGGAACGCCACCAGCGCACACAGCGCCAGGGCCGCGGCGGCAAGGAAGGCGCTGGCCGGATGCAGCAGCCACAAGGCCCCGGCGATGAGCGAGGCTGGCAGGTAAATCAGGCCGGTGAGAAAGTTGTAGAGGCCCATGGCCGTGGCGCGCCGCTCGTGCTCGAGGTCGGCGATGAAGGCCTTGTTCTGCGCCTCGTCGATCGCGTAAAAAACACCGAAGACGACGAACAGCGCGACGATCTGCCACTTCGCGCTGGCAAAGGCAAAGCCCAGGCACATCAGCAGGTAGATCAGGTAGCCCAGGGTGATCATGGTGGGGCGCCCCAGGCGGTCGCCCAGTTTGCCGATGAGCGGCGCGGCGATGACGCAGGCGATGTTGAACAGGGCGTACAAGAGCACGATGTCGGTCACGGAAAAACCGACGCTGTGCGCGCGCAACAGCAGGAAGCTGAAGCTGAAATAGGCCAGCGAAAAAATGGCCGACGGGATCAGGTAGCGTTTGAACGCCGGACTGAGCGTGGCCCAGGTGGCGAACATGGACTCGCGTTCGCGCGGCACGCCGGGCCGGTCCTTGACGCGGCTCAGCACCCACACGCTGAGCACGGCTGGAATGAGCGCAATCCAGAACAGGGTGCGAAAGCTGGACTCGCCCTCGCCCAGCCAGGACAGCAGGCCATAGGCGGCCAGGGGACCGAGCACGGCGCCGGATTTGTCCAGCGCCTTGTGCACGCCAAAGGCATAGCCGCGGCTCGCCTTGTCGGCCACGGCGGAGAGCCAGGCGTCGCGCGGCGCGCCACGCACGCTCTTGCCCAGGCGCTCGATGACGCGAAACAGGGTCAGGCCGGCGATGGAACTGGTGACCAGCAGCAGGCACTTGGCCAGCGTGGAAAAGCCGTAGCCGGCGATGGCAAAGGCACGGCGTTTGCCGCTGCGGTCCGACAGCCAGCCGGCAAAGTAATTCAGCGAGCAGGCGGACAGGTCGGCCAGCCCCTCGACCAGACCCAGCAGCGCAGCCGAGGCGCCGGCAATGGTGGTGAAGAAGACGGCGAACACGGAAAAGATCATCTCTGAACTCAGGTCGGTGAGAAAGCTCACCAGACCGAGCTTGAGCACGTCGGGATGGACGCCGAACAGGGCTTTGTCCGGCTCGTCCATCAGGCGCTTCCCAGCAGTTCCGTGAGCGTGCGCGCCAGCACCTTGGTGGCGCGGCGCAGGTCCTGCAGTTCCAGGCGCTCGTCCGTGCGTTTGGCGTGCGACTCGAGCACCGTGCGCGGCCCGGCCCCGTAGATCACGCCGGGGATGCCCTGCGCGGCGTACAGGCGCACGTCGGTGTACAGCGGCGTTCCCATCACGGGAATAGGCTCACCGAAGACCTGCGCCCCGTGCTTTTGCAGCGCCGCCACCAGCGGCGCGTTGCCGGGCAGGGGGCGCAGCGCCTGCGCCAGCAGCAGGCGCCGGATCTGCACCTGTACGCCCGGGCACTGTGCCGCAGCGTCGGCAATCACCTGGCGGATTGTGGCCTCGACCTGGACCGGGTCCTCCTCGGGAATCATGCGCCGGTCGAGTTTGAACACCACCTTGCCCGGGACCACGTTGGTGTTGCTGCCGCCCTCGATGCGGCCCACGTTCAGATAAGGGTGGTTGATGCCCTCCACCTGCGAGGTGATGCCCTTGTAGAGCGTGTTTTGCGCGTACAGCGCGTTCAGGATCTGCACCGCGGCCTGCAGCGCATCGATGCCCGACTCGGGGATGGCGGCGTGCGCCTGCTGGCCCAGCACCGTCACTTCCAGTTGCAGGCAACCGTTGTGCGCTGTCACCACCTGGTAGCTGAAGCCGGCGGCGATCAGCAGATCGGGTTTCGTCAGCCCTTGGGCCAGCAGCCAGCCGGGTCCCAGTTCGCCACCGAACTCCTCGTCGTAGGTGAAGTGCAGCTCCACCCCGCCGCGCAGTGGCAGTCCCAGCGACTCGAGCGCGCGCACGGCAAAGCTGAAGCTGGCAAAGTCGCACTTGCTCACGGCCGAGGCGCGGCCAAACAGAAGGCCATCGACGATCTCGCCGCCATAGGGGTCGTGGGTCCAGCCTTCGCCTGGCGGCACCACATCGCCGTGGGCGTTGAGCGCCACCACGGGCCCCGCGCCATAGTGGCGGCGCACGATCAGGTTGGTGATGCTCTGCATGCCATAGGCCTGCACCTGGTCCGCCGGCACAGGATGCTGCTCGGCCTCAAAGCCAAAGGCCTGCAGCAACTCGGCGGTGCGCTGCGCGTGCGGTGCGTTGTTGCCGGGTGGCGTGTCGGTGGGCACGCGCACCAGTTCCTGCAGGAAGCGCACCTCCTCGTCGAAGTGCGCGTCGACCCAGGCGTCCAGTCTCTCGTCGTTCGTCATAGCAGTTCTTCGCTCAGTTGCAGCAGCAGGGTGCTGAAGGCCTCGATGGCGAGTTGCATGTCGTCGCTGGTGGTGGACTCCAGTGGGTTATGGCTGATGCCGCCGTTCTGGCCGCGCACGAACAGCATGGCCTGCGGCATGATCTGATGCAGCTTCATGGCGTCGTGGCCCGCGCCGCTGGCCATGGTGTGCAGCGGCACGCCCAGGGTTTGCACGGCCTTTTGCCAGCGCCGCTGCCAGCCCGGATCGCTGGGGGCTGCGGCAGCGCACAGCGTCTGAATGGCGCTGTGCCGCAGACCACGGCGTTGGCAGATGGCCTCCAACTGCGCCAGCACATCGGCCACCAGGGCGTCACGCTGCCGGTCGTTGGGCGCACGCAGATCGAGCGTGAACTGACAACGCCCGGGGACCACGTTGGTCGAGCCGTTGGGCACTTGCAGTATGCCCACGGTACCGACCGAGCCGTCGACCTTGTGTTGCCCCACCCGGATGCCGTCGCGCGCGGCGCGCTGTTCGACAAACAGCATCAGTTCGGCCACCGCGGTGGCGGCGTCAAAGCGGCGCTCCATGGGCGTGGTTCCGGCGTGGCAGGACACGCCGATCACCTCGCAGGCAAAACGCACGCTGCCGTTGATCGAGCTGACCACGCCCAGTGGCAGGTCCAGTTCATACAGCACCGGCCCCTGTTCGATGTGCACTTCGACGAAGCCCAGGTATTTGGCTGCATCGCGCTGGAGCGCATCGATCTGGTCAATCTGCAGGCCGGCTTGGGCCATGGCCTGGCGCAAGGGGATGCCGTCGGCGTCGGTCTGATCGAGCCAGGCGTACTGGAAGTCGCCCAGCAGTGCGCTAGACCCCAGGAAAGTGGCGGCGTAGCGTTGCCCTTCTTCCTCGGCAAAGCCCACAAGCTCGAGGTGAAAGGGCAGCCGCGTACCGCTGCGTGCCAGCTCGCGCACGGCCATCATCGGCACAAAGATGCCCAGACGCCCGTCGTACTTGCCGCCATTGCGCACGGTATCAAAATGGCTGCCAGTGAGCAGCGTCCTGGCGCCGGGGGCGCTGGATCGGTAGCGGCCCACGACGTTGCCGACGGCATCGATCTGCACCTCGTCAAAGCCGCTGTCGAGCATGCCTTGCCGGAGTTGCGCGGCGCAGGCGCGGTGCGCCGGCGTGAGGTAGGTCACGGTGAGCTGGCCCAGTTCGGTGAAGCCCGCGTCGCTGTGCTGCGCGAGTTGCTCATGCCAGTCCCAGAGCTCGTTGCCCAGCAGGGGCTCGGCGGCGAACTTGTCGTTCAGGCGCAGTTCGGCAATGCGATGGATGTTGTGCAGGCAGTCCTGAAACTCGGTGTCCGGATGCGCCTGCAGACGCCGCTCGAAGGCCTCGAAGATCTCCGGCTTGCGCAAGCCGCTGCCGCGCGGACCGCGTACCGCCAGGATGAAGGGCCAGCCAAAGCGCGCCTGGTAGGCCGCATTGAGTTGCTGCAGCTTGGCAAACTCCTGCGCCGTGCAGCGC
This sequence comes from uncultured beta proteobacterium, assembly GCA_903830985.1. Lineage (GTDB taxonomy): Bacteria > Pseudomonadota > Gammaproteobacteria > Burkholderiales > Burkholderiaceae_C > CAIKVZ01. Next base: position 22,098 of record CAIKVZ010000164.1, on the reverse strand, counting down.
GTCAGGCCGGCGCGTCCCTGTTCGTGCGCGGACGGCGCGGTGAGGGTCTCTTCCATCATCGCCTTGCCCGCCAGTTCAGGGTGGGCGCGAATCAGCGCCAGCTGCGCTTCACGGCCTTCGGCCTGCAGTGCCACGGTGCAGGCGTGCTTCAGGTGTGCCAGCGAAGCGAAGGGCCGAACCCGCAAGGCCTGTTGGACGATCCAGGGACTGTGCTCGTACAGGCCGTCCAGCATGGCGGCGGCCTCTTTGGCGCTGGCGGCATTGAGTTGCTCTAGGGTGATGCTCATGGTGGGGCCGCTTCGGGATAAGGGTGGTGACCGCGCCAGTGCTGCGCGATGGCGATACGCTGACAGATCCAGACCTGCTCGCGGTTCTGGACATGGTCGAGAAAACGCTGCAGGGCGAGCATGCGTCCGGGGCGCCCGATGAGCCGGCAGTGCAGTCCCACGCTGAGCATCTTGGGTGTGTCCAGACCGTTCGGATCGCCTTCGGCGTACAGGCAGTCGAAGCTGTCGCGCAGGTAGGTGAAAAAGTCGTCGCCCTGGGAGAAGCCCTGGGGCAGGGCAAAGCGCATGTCGTTGGTGTCCAGCGTGTAGGGCACGATCAGTTGCGCTGCGACCGCGCCGTCGCTGCGCTGCACCTTCATCCAGAACGGCAGGTCGTCGCCATAGTAGTCGCTGTCGTAGAGCAGTCGATCATCGTCGGCCACGAGGCGGCGCGTGCGCGGGCTGTCGCGCCCGGTGTACCAGCCCAGCGGGCGAGTTCCCATGCACTGTTCGATGCCGTCCAGCGCCTGGGCCATGTGCTCGCGTTCCACGGCCTCGTCGACGTTCTGGTAATGGATCCAGCGCAGGCCGTGACATGCCACTTCGTGTCCCAGTTCCCGCAAAGCGGCGCACAGTTCCGGGTGCCGCTGCAAGGCCATGGCCACGCCGAACACGGTGAGCGGCAGGCGCCGCTGCTCGAACTCGCGCAGGATGCGCCAGACCCCCGCGCGCGAACCGTACTCGTAGATGCCTTCCATGCTGATGTGGCGCTCCGGGTAGCTCGCCGGGTTCGCCATCTCGGACAGGAACTGTTCGGAGCCCGCGTCGCCGTGCAGCACCGAGTTTTCGCCGCCTTCCTCGTAGTTCAGGACAAACTGCACGGCGATGCGCGCCCCGTTGGGCCAGCGCGCATGCGGCGGCGTGCGGCCGTAGCCGATCAGGTCACGCGGGTAGGGCTGGGTGCTGTCGTAGGTGCGCATGGTTGCAAGACATAAGCAGGGATCGGGCCATCATAGCGACAGCGCAATGCTGACTACACTTTGGGCTTATCAGCAAAATGACCGAAGGACCCCCCCATGAGCTTGAGCACCCACGTTCTGGACACCATGCACGGCTGCCCGGCCGCCGGCATGACGGTCGCGTTGCACGCGGTCGAGGGCGATGCCGCCACGTTGCTCAAGCGCATGGTGCTGAACGCCGACGGGCGCAACCCCGATGGCCTGCTGCTGGGCCACGCGGAACTGAAAAAGGGCTGCTACCGCCTGGTGTTCGATGTGGCCGGCTACTTCAAGGCGCGCGGCGTTGCGCTGCCCGAACCGAATTTTCTGAACCAGGTGAGCCTGGACTTCGCCGTGGCATTTCCCGAGCAGCACTACCACGTGCCGCTGCTGGTGAGCCCCTGGAGCTACTCGACCTATCGGGGAAGCTAGTTGCCTAGCGCTTGGCGATGGCCGACAGGCGTGCCATCAGGGACTCGGTCCATAGCCCATGCTGAAACCAGGCGATGGTTTTGATCTGAGGAAAGTCGCTGCGCATACGCGTCAGCATCGCGGCATATTGCGCGTCACTCAAATTGGCGTCCACGGCCGGTGCAATCTCGGCTTGACCCGCCAGGGCGACGGTGGACACCAGGCAACTCGACCAGAACCAATCGATGGGATAGCCCCAATCGAGGAAGTAGCACATGGGGGCGAGCGCGTTCACCGATGCATTGAACCTGGCTGCATCCTGGCCCACCTCGACGAACTCGGGCGGCAGGATGTAAACCCCGATGTCGATCGCGGAGGGAACGGCGCTGCGCACGGCCTTGACGTATTGCGCCAGGCCGTCGGTGCGAAAGCTGTTCCATTGCGCCAGCGCGGCGGAAGGCTTGGAAAAATCCAGCGCCAGCGGATCCACACCCTGCAAGCTCAAATAGCGCGCTCGCGTGCCGTCGCCCAGGTCCATGTTGTAGTTGTCAAAGCGTATCCAGTCGAGCATCACGCCGTCGACCGCGTACCTGCTCGTCACCTCGGCGATGAGCGACAACTCGTAGGCCTGGACCTCGGGGTTGAGCGGGTCGACAAAATACTCCCGCTGGTTCGAGCCGGTGTAGGGCAGCACCTTGCCGTTCTGCAAGGACATCATCTGCCAGGCGGGATTCTTCCTGGCAGCGACCTGGTCGTGGAACTGCGGGATCCATGCGCGCACACGGATGGAGCGTGCGTGCGCCGCGTCGAGCATGGCTTGCAGCACGTCAAAGCTTTCGTAGCCAGGCGCTGACGGGGCGATGGCGCTGCGGTAATAGGTCCGGCCCGAGGCAACGGTTCCGTCCTCGTCCTGCTTGACCAGCAGGCTGATGGTCTGGACCTTGTGGCGTGCGGCCGCATCGACAAAGTTCCGCACATCCTGCGCACTGTGGAAATTCTCCCCGGTTCGAACGATGAGTTCGACACCAAAGGGCGATGGCGTGGCTGGGGCAGCGACGGAATTGGTTGGTCCCGAGCCACAGGCCGCCAGCAGCGACAGCAGGACCATGGTTCTACAGGAGCGCCACATCAGCCGCGCTGCTTTTCTGGCGGGTTGGAAACACCGCTGGCCACATGGCCCGAGGGCACATGTTGCGCCGCTGATTCGATGTGGCCGGTCTGGTCGTCGAAGAAAAAATCGGGCTCGAATTCGCGCAAGAACTCGCCCTTGGCCAGGCCGCCCAGGAACATGGCTTCGTCGACCTCGATGTTCCAGTTCATCAGTGTGCGGATGGCGCGCTCGTGCGCCGGCGCGCTGCGCGCCGTGACCAGCGCAGTGCGGATGCGCATGCTGGGTGTGCCTGCCTGCTGCAGCCTTTGCAGGGCCAGCAGCAGGGGCTTGAAGGGGCCGGCCAGCAGCGGCTGGGCCGCCTTGTCCTGCTCGTTTTGCTGGAACGCCGCCAAGCCCTGGGTCTGGTAGACGCGCTCGGCTTCGTCGGAAAACAGCACGGCGTCGCCGTCAAAGGCAATGCGCACCTCGAAGGGATGGGCCTCCGAGGCCAGCGCCGAGCGTGGATAGACCTGGGCTGCCGGCACCCCAGCGTCGAGCGCGGCGCGCACGTCGCTCAAATGCGTCGACAGGAACAGGTTGGCGTGCAGTGGCTTGAGGTAGCGCCAGGGTGGCTGGCCGCGCGTGAAGGTACCGCGCTGAATCGCCAGCCCGTAGTGCTGGGCCGAGCGGAAAACGCGCATGCCCGACACCGGGTCGTTGCGCGACAGGATCACCACCTCGACCCGCTGGGCCTGGGCGTCGTTGAAGGCCAGCAGCTTTTTCACCAGGGAAAAGGCCACACCGGGCTTGGCGGGTTGCTCGAGGCGTTCCAGCTGCACCTTCATGTAGGCCCGGTCGTCGCCCTGCTCGAAGACCTCGTTCTCCTGCTCGAAGTCGAACAGTGCGCGCGAAGAGATCGCAACGACGAGCTGGCCTTCGAGGGAGACGCTCATGGCCGCGCTTCAGTCGATTTGATTCTCGTCATTGCGAGCCGCGCCAGCGGCGTGGCAATCCATGACTTCTGACGTCTGGGGCTGCGCGGCCGGTGTACGGCTTGCGTCCTCATGGTGCCAAACGCGCACAAATCGGCCGCCCGCCGCACATCAGCCGCTTGAGGTCACGGCGTTTGCTCACGTTTCCTCGGGTGTTCATGGTCATTTCACCAACTGGTTGAGCTGGATGATGGGCAGCAGCACGGCCAGCACGATCAGCATCACCATCATGCCCATCACCACGATGAGCAGCGGCTCCAGGATGGTCGCCAGTTGCATGGCGCGGCGCTGCACTTCGGTGCTGAGCTGGGTGGCGGCGCGCTGCAGCATGGTGGGCAACTGCCCGGTCTGCTCGCCCAGGCGCGCGAACATGCTGAGCAGTCCGGGGAAGCGCTTTTTCTGCGCCAGCGCCGAGGCCAGCGGCGCGCCTTCGCGCACCAGCACCAGCGCGTCCAGCGCGTCGGCGCGCATGGCGCGGTTGTTCAGCGTCATGGCCGCAGCTTGCAGGGCCTTCAGGATGGGCACACCGGCTGCGGCCAGCATGGCCAGGGTTCCGGAGAAACGGGCGGCGTTGTAGCCGCGCGCCAGGCGCCCGACCAGCGGCAGGTTCAGCCAGGCAGCGTCAAATTTTTCGCGAAATTTTTCCACCCGCAAGGCGTAGCGCAGGCTGAACGCCGCCAGCACCAGCGCCAGCAGCACCAGCCAGCCGTAGCTGCGCACGAAGCTGCTGATGGCCAGCATGGCCACGGTGAGGAAGGGCAGGCTGCGCTTGCTGCTGGCAAACACCGTGGCCACCTGCGGCACGACGTAGCTCACCAGGAACAGCACGATGGCCATGGCGATCAGTGTCACGATGGCCGGGTACAGGGCCGCGCCAACGAGCTTGGCCTTGAGTTCCTGGCGCTCTTCCAGATCGTCGGCCAGGCGCTCCAGCACCAGGCCCAGGTTGCCGCTGTGCTCGCCGGCGCCGATGACGGCGCAATAGATGTCGGAGAACTCGCGCGGGTGCTGGCCCAGCGCCTTGCCGAAAGGCGCGCCGCCGTTGACCTCGGCGCGCAGCGCCGCCACCAGATTGCGCTGGCGCTCGTCCTGTGCCTCATCCGTCAGGGCGGTGAGGGCCCGCTCCAGCGGCAGACCGGCACTGACCAGACCGGCGAGCTGGCGCGTCCAGACGGCCAACTGCGTGTTGCTGAAGACCTTGCTGGAGAACAGCACGGTGTTGAGTCCCTGGCCGCTGCCAGTCGCGCCGTCAGCGCCCCCGCCCTGGACGGCAGTGACCTGCAAGGGCACCAGCGCCTGGCCGCGCAGCAGGTTGCGCGCCGACTTGGCGCTGTCGGCTTCCATCACGCCCTTGCGGGTCAGTCCCTGGGCATCAAGCGCTTCGAATGTATAGGCGGGCATAGGAGGTCAATGGTAACTGCTGGCGCGCGCAGGTCGGCCGATCAATCCAGCGTCTGCTGGTAGCGTTTCAGGGCCAGGGTGCCGGCCACGAGCAGGAACAGCGCCATCGGCCACAGGTCGGGCGCGACCTCGGCCGCGCCGCTGCCCTTGAGCATGATGGCGCGCACCACGCGCAGGAAATGCGTCAGCGGCAGCACTTCGCCCAACCATTGCGCCCATAAGGGCATGCCACGGTAGGGAAACATGAAGCCGGACAGCAGCATGGATGGCAGGAAGAAAAAGAAGGTCATCTGCATGGCCTGCAACTGGTTCTTGGCCAGCGTGGAAAAGGTGAAGCCCACGCCCAGATTGGCCAGGATGAACAGGCCGATGGCCGCCATCAGCAGGCCAAAGCTGCCCACGATCGGCACTTCGAACAGCAGCACCGAGGCGCTCACGATGACGGCCAGCTGGATGTAGCCGACGATGACATAGGGCGCGATTTTGCCCACCATCACCTCCATCGGGCGCACCGGCGTGGCGAGCAGGTTTTCCATGGTGCCGCGCTCGCGCTCCCGCGTCATGGCCAGCGAAGTCAGCATCACCATGGTCATGGTCAGGATGGTGCCGATCAGCCCCGGCACGATGTTGTAGCGCGTCAGCCCCTCCGGGTTGTAGCGGCGCTGCACGCGCAGCTCGAACGGCGCCTCCGTCGGTCGCAGGCCGGCCAGCGGGCCGGTGAGCTCGTGCGCCAGCGCCAGCGGCGTGATCACGGCCATGGCCGCCAGCGCGTTGCTCGCAGCCGACGGGTCGGTGGCGTCCACGGCCAGCAGCACGGCCGGCTTTTCGCCGCGCACCACGGCCCGGGAAAAGTCTGGCGGAATCGCGAACAGGAACTGCACCTGGCCCAGCGCCAGCAGGCGCTCGCCTTCGGCCACGCTGGCCGGCAGCTGCGTGATGTGAAAGTAGCCGGTGTTCTGCACCGCGGCCACCAGGCTGCGCGAGAGCGGCCCCTGGTCGTAGGCCACGAGCGCTGTGGGCAGGCCCTTGGGGTCGTTGTTGATGGCGTAGCCGAACAGCACCAGCTGGATGATGGGGACAGCGATCGCCATGGCAAAGGTGAGACGGTCGCGCAGCATCTGCTGGAATTCCTTGATGACCACAGCCCCCACCCGCGCCAGGGAAAAACGGCTGCTCATGCTGTCTCCGTGACGAAATTGTCCTGGGAGCGGCCGATCAGGCTGATGAACACGTCCTCCAGATTCGCGCTGGCGCGGCTGATCTGCAGTTCTTCATGCGCCCGCAAGGGGGCCAGTGCCGTCTGCAGCAAGGCATCGTCGTCACCCGCGACGTGCAGGGTGTTGCCGAAGGCCGCCACGCTTTGCACGCCGGGTTGACGCTTCAAGGGCTCGACCAGCGCCTGCAGGTCTGGCCCGGCGATGGACCAGACCGACAGTGCTGCGGCGTCGATGATCTGCGCCTGCGTGCCGCGCGCCAGCACGCGGCCATAGGCGATGTACATCAGTTCGTGGCAGCGCTCGGCCTCGTCCATGTAGTGGGTCGACACCAGCACCGTGATGCCCTGCGCCGCCAAGCGGTGGATTTCGTCCCAAAAATCGCGCCGCGCTTTCGGGTCCACACCGGCCGTGGGTTCGTCCAGCAGCAGCAGGCGCGGCTCGTGCAGCAGGCACGCGGCCAGCGCCAGGCGCTGTTTCCAGCCGCCCGAGAGCGTGCCGGCAAGCTGCTTCTGGCGTGCCGTCAGTTCGAGCCGCTCCAGCGCCTGATCCACGGCCTGACGCCGCTTTGGCAACTCGAACAGGCGGGCGATGAAGTCCAGGTTCTCGCGTATCGACAGGTCCTCGTACAGACCAAAGCGCTGCGTCATGTAACCCACCTGGCGCCGGATCTGCGGGCCTTCGGTTCGGATGTCCAGACCCAGACAGCTGCCGCTGCCCGCGTCGGGTGTCAGCAGGCCGCACAGCATGCGCAGCGTGGTGGTCTTGCCGCTGCCGTTGGGCCCGAGAAAACCGCAGATGCGACCCGGCGCCAGCGCCATGTCGAGCCGGTCCACGACCGCGCGTCCACCGTAGTGCTTGCTCAGGCCCTGCACCGAAATCGCCTGGGTCACGGCGTTTTTCCTGGGGCCAGCGCGACGTCCACGGGCTGACCCGGTTTGAGCAGGGTGGCGTCTTTCGGCTCGGGGCGCGCCTCGATCAGGAACACCAGCTTGGCGCGTTGCGCGTTGGAATAAATCACCGGCGGCGTGTACTCGGCGCGGCTGGCCATGAAGGACACCTTGGCCGTAATCGGCGCGGCGCAGCCGTCGCAGTGGACTTGCACCACCGTTCCCAAATGCAGTCCCGGCAGCGCCTCCTGTGCCACAAAGAATTTCACCTTGAGGTTCGCCGGCGGCAGCAGCGACACGATCGGCTGGCCTGGCGCGACCCACTCGCCGACGCGGAAAAAACTGTCCGCCACCAGCGCGGCCACCGGCGCGGTGCGCGTCTTCTGTGCTTCGCGCCAGGCGAGTTGGCGCACCTGCTGCGTGGCCGCAGCCGTATCGGCCTGGGCTGCGGCGCGCTCGTCGCTGCGTGCCGGCAGGTGTGCCACCTGCAGTTGTGCCTGAAGTTCGTCCACGCGCGCCTTGGCGGCGGTCAAAGCCGTGCGCAAGGTCTCGCTGCGTGCGGTCGAGACAAAGCCCTGAGCCACCAGTTGCTGCTCTCGCGCCAGGTCGCTGGCGGCCTGCTGCGCCTGTGCCTGGGCCAGCGTCAACTGCGCCTGCAGCACTGCGATTTCTTCGGCGCGCCGGCCCTTGCTCAAGTTGCTGGCCGCAGCCTGCGCGCGTGCCAGTTGGGCATCGGCTTGCAGGCGCGCGGCCTGCTCGGCGTCAGGGTCCAGGCTGAACAGCAGTGCGCCAAGTGCCACCTGATCACCGGCACGCACGGGGAGGCCGGTGATCGTTCCACCCAGCGCCGAAGACACGTAAACGTAGTCGCCTTCCATGTAGCCGGACCATCCGGGGGGCGGCGTCGGGCTGCAGGCGGTCAGCAGCATGGCAAGAAATGACAGTGCGAGGGGACGCCAAGGCCCCCTTGTGGGACTGCTGGCTGAACTTGTCAGCACCCGAAGTCCTTGCAATGTCAGGCTTGGGGTTGCTGAGTTCATGGCGTCGTCAATCCCGCGTCACTCTGACCAGTTCTTCGCGCGAGGTCACGCCGCTCTGTACCAGGCGTTCGCCGTCGTCGCGCATCAGCGTCATGCCGTCTCGAATGGCAGTTGCGCGGATGTCGGCTTCCGAGGCGCGGTTGTGGATTTGCGCGCGTGTGGCGTCGTTCGTCACCAGCAGCTCGAACACGCCGGTGCGCCCCGCGTAGCCGGTCTGGCCGCATTCGCTGCAGCCCGGGCCATGGCGCTGCGCCGCAGGGCCGCCCCAAGGCGTAGCAGCCCCCTCGGGGGGCAGCGAGGACACGCCAGTGCCGAGTGTGGGAGCGCAGTGCGGGCACAGCTTGCGCACCAGGCGCTGCGCCAGCACACCCAGCAGTGATGAACTCAGCAGGAAGGGTTCCACGCCCATGTCGGTCAGGCGCGTCACGGCGCTGGCCGCGTCGTTGGTGTGCAGCGTGGCCAGCACCAGATGCCCGGTGAGCGACGCCTGGATGGCGATCTGCGCGGTCTCGAAGTCGCGGATTTCGCCGATCATGATCACGTCCGGGTCCTGGCGCAGGATGGCGCGCAAGGCCTTGGCGAAGGTCAGGTCGATCTTGGCGTTGACCTGGGTCTGGCCCACGCCGGGCAACTCGTATTCGATCGGGTCTTCCACCGTCATGATGTTGCCGCGGCCCGCATCCAGGCGCTGCAGCGCGGCGTACAGCGTGGTGGTCTTGCCGGATCCCGTGGGGCCGGTCACCAGGATGATGCCGTGCGGCTGCGCGATCAGGCCCAGCAGACGCTGCAGCACGTCGCCCTGCATGCCGACCGCTTCCAGCGTGAGCTTGTTGCCGCTCTTGTCAAGCAGGCGCAATACGGCGCGCTCACCGTGCGCACTGGGCAGGGTGGAGACGCGCACGTCCACGGCACGGGTGCCGATGCGCAGCGAAATGCGCCCGTCCTGGGGCAGACGCTTTTCCGAGATGTCCAGATCGGCCATGATCTTCAGGCGCGAGATCAGCGCGGCGTGCAGCGCGCGATTCGGTTGCACCACTTCGCGCAGCGTGCCGTCGACGCGAAAGCGCACGCTGGAGTGGCGCTCGTAGGGTTCGATATGGATGTCGCTGGCACCGTCGCGTGCCGCCTGCGTGAGCAGCGCATTGAGCATGCGGATGATGGGTGCGTCGTCCGAGGTTTCCAGCAGGTCTTCCACGGCGGGAAGTTCCTGCATCATGCGCGACAGATCGGCGTCGCTCTCGACTTCGCTCACCACCGTGGCCGCACTCGACTCGCCCTGGGCGTAGGCGGCGCTGATGCGCTGCTGCAGCGCCTCCTGGGCCAGGAGTTGCACGTGTTGCACGGGGTACTTGCGCAGCACTTCGCTCACACCGGTGTTCGGGGAGGCGCTGTGCAGCCACAACGTCAGGTCGTCGCCGTCCTCCTGCAGCAGCAACTGCTGGGTGCGGGCAAAGGCGTAGGGCAGGGGGTGGCGCATGTGCGGGCTTTTCGGTTCAAGGCTGGGAACGCACCGGTGCGCTGCGTGGCGCCAGGGGCGGCATCTGCACCGATTCGTTGATCGGCACCATGGTGCTGTTCACGGGCTGCGCAGCGGACTGGCCGCCGCGCATCTGCTCGTAGCGTCCCAGGGAGAGTTGTTCCACGGCGGCGGCATCGCGCACCACCACCGGACGCAGGAACACCATCAGATTGGTCTTCTTGCGCGAGCGGCTTTCGCTCTTGAACAGGTTGCCAAAGATCGGCACGTCGCCCAGACCCGGGACCTTGTCCTGGTTGCCCGAGTACTCGTCCTGCAGCAATCCGCCCAGCACCACGATCGATCCGTCCTCCACCAGCACATTGGTCTCGATGGAGCGCTTGTTGGTGGTGGGTCCGTTGAGCGAGTTCTTGGTCGATGCGTCGACGCTGGAGACCTCCTGGTAGATGGTCAGCTTGACCGTGCCGTTCTCGCTGATCTGCGGTTTCACCTTGAGCGTCAGGCCCACGTCCTTGCGCTCCACGGTCTGGAACGGATTCGTGACGCCGCCGCTGCCTGCGGTGTTGGTGTACTGGCCGGTGACAAAAGGCACTTGCTGGCCGATGACGATCTTGGCCTCCTCGTTGTCCAGCGTGAGCAGGTTAGGCGTGGACAGCACATTGCCGTCGCCTGTGCTCTGCAGCAGATTGGCCAGCGCGCCCAGCACGTAGATGCCGTTGATGTTCTTCAGCAGCGCCAGGTTCAGGCCGGGCGGGGCCGACACCGCGCCGCTGGCGCCTTGCGTGGCCAGGCTGATGATGTTGGTGCCGCCATTGGTGCTGTAGTTGGTGCCGATCAGGCCCACCGTGCCATCGCCCTTGCTGCCCAGCACGTTTTGCCACTGGATGCCGAACTGCGAGGCCTTGTCGGCGCTCACCTCGGCGATCAGGGTTTCCACAAAGACCTGAGCCCGGCGCGCATCGAGCCGGTCGATGACCGCGCGCAGTTGCCGGTACTGCGGTTCGGGCGCGGTGATGATGAGCGAGTTGGTGCTGGCGTCGGCCTGGATTTGCCCGCCCGTGGATGACTGGGTGACGGGTGCCGCACCGGACACACCTGCGGTCACCGCGGCTGTTCCTGCTGTGGCCGTGCTCGACATGGCGGCGCGCAGCGTGACCGCGAGCTTGGTGGCGTCGGCGTTTTTCAGGTAGACCACGTAGATGTTGCCGGCCGCGCCGTTGTGCCCGGTGTCGGGCTGGTCGAGCTTCTCCACCAGCGAGATCACCAGTGCCAGGCGTGCGGCGTTGGCGGCGCGCAGGATCAGCGTGTTGGAGCGCGGCTCGGCAATCAGGGTGGTCTTGAACGAGGTGTCGGCCTGGCCCGTGGGCGCTCCCGCGCCGCCGGATTCGACCAGGCGCAGCACCAGCGGCGCCAGGTCACTGGCGATGGCGTGTTTGAGCGGCAGGATTTGTACGTCGGTGGCGTTGGCCACGTCGAGCGCGGCGATGATGCGCCCCAGGCGCTGCAGGTTGTCGGCGTAGTCGGTGATCACCAGCGAGTTGTTGCCGGGATTCACGTTGATGGTGTTGTTGGGGTTGATGAGCGGGCGCAGCACCGGCACCAGGTTGTTCGCGGGCTCGAAGTTGAGCTTGAAGATCTGCGTCACGAGTTGGCTGTTGTTCGCGCTCACGGCGCCGGCCGAGACCGTGCCACCTTGCAGTTTGGCGTCGGCCTCGGGCACGACCTTGTCCAGGCCACCGACTTCCACCACGGCGTAGCCCTGCAGGCGCAAGGTGGCGAGAAACAGGTTGTAGGCCACGGCCGGCGACACCGCACGCTCGGTGTTCAGGTTCATCGTGCCCTTGACGCGCGGATCGACCACCACGTTGCGCCCGGTCATGCTGGCCATGGTGCGGGCCACCGCCTCGATCTCGGCGTTGGCGAAATTCAGCGTCACGGGTTCGCCGCGTTGCGCCGCCTTGGGCGGCGGGTTGGGCGTGGTCTGGGCTTGCGCCGGCTGCAGTCCGGCCAGCAGGGCGAATACGGCCGCAGCAACGAACGCGTTCGGGAAACGATGTGAAGTGGGAGTTTGCATGCGTTTAACCTACTTGAATGATGGAACGGGCGCCCTCGCGACGTCCGATGATATTTAATAAATTGGACAGGGCATCCAGATGTTCCGGCGCAACGCTGGCAGCGCCCTGGAAATGCAGCCGCCCGTCGACCCAGCGTCCGCTGCCGTTCAACTGCAGGCTGCCATCGAGCGTTTGCAGTTGCAGTGTAGTGCTGGGGCCGCCCAACACCGTGATCTGGTAGCTGCCCATGGGCTTGAGTGTCGACAGGCTCGATGACATGCCTGCCGCCTTGAGTTGCGCCCGACCGTCCACCGCCAGGCGGCCCTGGGCCCACTGCAGTGTCAGTCCCTGAGTCGTCAGGCTCAAAGCGCCCTGGGGTTGCAGCGTGTTCCAGGGTGTTCCCAGTCCCGACAGCAGTTCCGCCGGCCAGTTCGATGCGCCGTCCTGCACCGTGATGGTCAGTGCGCCCCAGTGCGGCTGGAACAGCAGCAACAGTGGCGCCGGCGTGCAGCATGGGACTTGCAACTGCAGTTGCAGCTGGCTCCAGCCCGGGCGCAGTGTCCAATCCATGCGCCCGGGCAGGGTCGCGGCATCCCGGCTGCCGGCGCCACCCGTGAGCAGCAATTGCGCCGAACCGTCCCAGACCGTGCCGCGTGGCGCCAGCAGCACAACGCGTCCGTCGGTGCTCTGTTCCAGCAACCGCGCCAGCCAACTGGCCGGCGCACACAGCAGCAGCGCCAGCAGTGCACCGAGCGCTGCGCCCCCGGCGGCCCAGGACCAAAGGCCCGGACGTCTTGTGCTGCGGCGAAGAGCGGTCATGCGATGCGCCAAGGGTCTCAACGCGCCGGCAAGGCCAGCAAGAGGCTGCCGTCCCAGCTGGCGGCACCGGGCGCAGCGCCGGCACTGCGTTGCAGGCGCGCCTCGGTGGGCAGTGCGCGGGCGTTGACGCGCGCCTGGGCCAGCCATTGGGCCAGCGCATCGACGGAAGTTCCCTTTAGCAGCACAGTGACGCGATCGCCCTGCACGCTGAGCTGGGCTGTGGCGCCCAGGCGTTGTTTCACCGAAGCCTCGAGCGCGCGCAAGGCCTCGTCGCGGGCCATCTTGGGTTGTGCCTGCAAAGCCTGGGCCTGGGCCTGCAAACCGCGCAGGGTCTGCAGCTGGGCTTCCAGTTGCGCCGCTTGAGGACCGGAATTGCGCAGGGTTTGCAGGGCCGGTGCCAGTGCCAGCCACCACAGCAGCGTCGCCACCACGGCCGCGCTGGCCAAGGCGATGCCGAACTGTTCGCGCGGTGCGCGGGCGCGCCAGAATTCCTGCCAGATTTTCATGTTGTTCATGGCTGTGCTCCCGCTTGGATGACCAGTGCGTCTGCTTCGACACGGGCGCGGTAGCCCTGCGCCTTGAGCGGGGTTGCGACCGTGGCAGCTTCTGCCTCGCTCAGCTGCAGGCCCTTGAGGCGCAACTCGCCCGCAGAGAACTCCAGTGCCGTGACGGTCTTGTTCGCCGGAACGACCGCGCTGGCGGCGCCCAATAAGGCTTCCAGGTCCCCGCCTGAAGTGGCACCCGTGGACTGGCGCAGCGCGGCCAGCTCCCGTTCCATCTGCACCGGCGCGTCCACCACGACGCGTACGTTCGGGAAGGTCTGGGTCAGCACACCGGTGATGGCGGCGCGTTGCGCCTGCAGCGCCGTTTTCTCCTGCCAGGCCAGCAGGTTCAGGCCCGCCAGCTGCACCGCAACCAGCAGGACTGCACCCCAGCGCAGCGCACGCCACTGCGGCGCGTGGCGCAGGCTTTGCCAGCCCAGGGCAAACTTCTTGAAGCTGCGCGTGCCCGAGGAACTGATCAGGTCGAACTGCGCCAGGTCCCAGCCGGATTGCGCCGCCTGCAGCCAGCGCTGCGCGCTTTGCTGCAACTGCGCCGGGCGTTTGAAGGCCGCTTCGGCCAGCGCCGCGACGGCGGGCTCGGCCAGCAGTTCGGGCCCGTCAAGGCCGGCGGCGGCTACGGCCAGCGCCACGCTGCCGGCGTCCAGTGGCAGCACCGACACGCCTTGCGCCAGGGCACGCGCCAGGACCGGCCGTTCGGGGGTGCCGAGCACCTGCCAGACTGCGGCCTGGGCCGGGTCTGCGGGCGTGAATTCGGGAACGATGCGGGTCGCGGCGCGCTCCACGGACTCCAGATCCTGCAAGGCGGTCTTGAGCCAGGCACGCTCGCACACGGCCACGCACACCGGCGCATCGGGGCGTGCATCGGGCGCCAGCGCGAAATGCAGGGCCTGGGGCTCATCGAGCAGCCGCTCTTCCAGCAAGCCTTCGAGAATCGAGCGCAGCCGTGCTGTGCTGCTGCCGCGCAAGCCGACGCTGCCCTTGGGCAGATCCACGCTCTGCCATGACAGGGCGCGCCCATCGACCACGGCCACGACCTCGTCGGTGGCAGGCAGCAGTGCGGCGCTGGCGCGTCCCTGGCTGGCCACGCTCTGGCCGTCCTGCGTCAGCACATAGCTGTACTCCGGGCCACCAGGGGTGGGTGTCAGGTAAACAATCAGCGTGCTCATGGTGTATCGGTGGCAAGGGCTTGCATCGGGTTCCTTCAGGGCGTGGCCGTGGGGGTATTTTCGCTTACCCGGCGTTCGCGCCAGAGCGTCTTGACTTCGGTCATTGAACCGCTCCCGATGCGCTGCACCAGGGACAGTTCTTCCAGCACCGACTGATCCAGGCGCAGGCGGCCGCGCACTTCAAAGTAGCTGGTCTTGATGTCCTGCTGCGTCGGCACCAGCGTGAATCCCGCACCGATGGCTTTGCTGGCCTCGGTGATGTTGCCAAAGGGTGAGCGCTCGCGCTGCTGCACCAGGCGCTTGGCGTCGCTCAGGTCCACCTTGGGCACGCAGGCGTAGATCACTTCGGCGCTGGCGGTGTTCAGGTTCACCGGCGTGGCCTCGGGCAGCAGCGTGATGTAGGGCTTGAGGATTTCCAGCGTGGCGCGCGGCAGGCCCAGCCAGACCAGTTGTTCGACGCGCTGCGGCGCCAGCGCGGCCGTCGTCGTCGACGGGTTGACGCCGGGGTCGAGCGCCAGGCGCAGGTTTTCCGCCAGGGTGGCGAGCTGATCGGGGGGCAGGCCCAGCAGTTCGAACAGCTTGGCAAAAGCGGCCAGCGCTGCCGGGTCGATCTTCTGACCCTGCACCAGATTGCTCACGTTCAGGCGCGCCTGCGCATCGCTGATGCGGCCCGACAGAAAGGCTTCCTGGCCATCGTCGCTGACGGTCTGATCGGACGACAAAAAGCTCGACAGGCGCGCCTCTGCCAGCGGCGTGGCCCAGGGTTCGGCCAGATGGTCGGACCCGCTGCCGGAGCGTCCGTCCTCGCGCAGTATCAGGCGCGACCAGTCGAGTGCGCCGGTCAGTATCCAGGCCGATTCGATGCGCGAACGTTCCGCCGTTTCGATCGCCACGCCGCGCCACTGCTGCCACAGCGCCGCCGCCGCCAGCGTGGCCACCAGGGTGACGGTGAGCATGGCCGCGAGCAGGGCCGCGCCGCGATTGTTTCGCTGCCGGTTCCTGTGACCTAAGCTGGGTTTCATCATTTTCCGCCGCCCACGGTGGGAGCTACCCAGTCGCGCGTCAGCGTGCCACTCACCGCTGTTCCCGGCGGCAGCGTCAACACCAGGCGCAAGCCTTCAGGGATGGTGGTTCCGGTAACGCCAGTCGCTGGTGTGCCGGCTGGCGCTGAAGCTGAAGGGGAAGGTGAAATTGAAGCTGCTGCGCCGTCGCTGGACAAGGGGTTGCTCCAGGCGTCGTTGCGGAAGTAGAAGATCTGCCACTGGTCGAGCGGCGTGATCGCAACCTCGCGTTTCTTTTCTTCGTCGCCCGGGTTCTGCGCCCACAGGCCGGCACGTTGCCAGGCCTCGGTCAGCGCAGCCCGGCTGCGCAGCGGCGGCGACTGCCAGCGCAGCCACTGGCCGGTGCCGTCGACGAGGCGCCGCGTCCAGGCCACCACCAGCAGCCCGTTGTCCTCGGCGTTGCTGCTGCGGCGCGTCAGGCGCAGCGCGCGGCCGTCCCAGTCGATGGCGTTGATCTGCTGCGCGGGCTGCAGTTGCAGCGTGGCGTCCAGATCGGCACCCCACTGCGCCAGGCCGGTTTGCAGGGTCTGCACTTCATCGACGTAGGCCTGTGTGGTGGCCTGCGAGCGCGTCATGCCGTCGATGCCGCGCCAGCTCAGCATCGCCATCAAGGCCATGATGCCTATGGCCACCATCACTTCGACCAGCGTGAAGCCGCTGATCCCGAAGGCTTTATTGCGCACCATCAGTAGCGCCCGATTACCGTGGACAGGTTCAGCACGGGGATGTCGCCGTCCAGTACCTGCGCGTCCATGCGCCGAAAGCTGGGGTTGGGCGTGGGGCGTACGGACAGGTTGACGTTGAAGCTGCGTCCCCCCTGTTCGCAGGCAATGAGGTTATCGCCGACGCCCGGCATTTGCTTGGACAGGCGCGCCTTCACCAGCTCATTCTCGGCGCACAAATGGCCCAGCAGCAGATTCGATTGGCGTTGCGCGTTGCGAGTCAGGGCCGAGCTGGCCTGAAAGCCGGCGATCAGGGCAGTGGCCACGATGCCCAACGCCACCAGGACTTCGATCAGTGTGAAGCCCCTGGCGCGGCGTGGCCGCCTTGTCTGGTCGAGGCTCAAGGCGTGGCTCCAACGTATTCTGCGGTCTGCACGGCGAAGGGTCGCAGACCATCGGTGCCCAGGCGCAAGGCGTGCGCCGGCTGGCTCACGCTGAACAGCACCAGGGACTGGCGCTCGATGATGGGTTCCGGGCCCAGCAGCAAATGGTCGGCGCCGCGCACTGCGGTATCGGGGCTGAGCCAGTTGCGTGGCAGGGTCTGCGGGTTCAGGCCGTCAAAACGAAAACCCTGGGCATCGGCTTGCCAGTGCGCAGCCACGCCGCTGGCGCGCGACTGGGCGCGCGCCGCTTCCAGCAAGGCCACCAGGCGCTGGGCTTCGCGCTCGAGTTGGGTTTGCGTGGAGTCGCGCATTGCCAGGCTCACGCCGGCAGTGGCCATGGCCATGATGGCCACCACCACCAGCAGTTCCAGCAGGGTGAAACCGCGCAAGCTCAAGCCTTGCGGCAGCGCCCGCGGGCGGCCTTGCCGGCAATGACCGGTGGTCGACAAGCTATTGCCAGCTGCCCACATCCGCATCGCGGCCTTCGCCGCCGGCCTTGCCGTCGGCGCCAAAGGACAGCACGTCGATTTCGCCCTTGATGCCGGGATTGAGGTACTGGTAGGAATGGCCCCAAGGATCGTTGGGCAGTTTGTCCAGGTAGGGCTTCCAATTGTTGGGGACGGGCTGCGTCGTGGGCTTGGTCAACAGCGCCTGCAAGCCCTGTTCGGCCGTGGGGTAGCGCTGGTTGTCAAGACGGTACAGCTTGAGCGCCTGCACCAGGTTGTTCACGTCGGTGCGCGCTGCCGTGACGCGTGCGTCGTCGGCGCGGTCCAGCACATTGGGAACGATGATGGCAGCCAGCATGCCGATGATGACCAACACCACCATCAACTCGATCAGGGTAAAGCCGCGCTGCAGCCGTTGGCGCAGGGTTGTTGCCGGTACTTTCATGGTGCCTTCGAATAAGTGTGCGGAAGCTTCCATCATAATCACACAATGATGATCGATCTTCCCGCCAAATGGTTGCCTCGTGTGCTGACGTTCGGGGTCTGGGCCCTCGTGGCTGCCAGTGGCGTGGCCTGGGGTTTGCGCGCGCAGGGCAAGACCGCCGCAGCACCGCCAGCAGCAGCGGCGGTGGGCAGTCCGTCGGCCGATCCGGCCGCCGTGGCGCGCCTGCTGGGCAGTCCGGGCCTGAGCGTCGCCCTGGCCGTGTCAGCACCGAACCGCTTTCTGCTGGCCGGCGTGGTGGCGCAAAAGGCGTCGGGATCGGGTGCAGCGCTGATTGCCGTCGACGGCAAGCCGGCCAAGGCTTTTTCTGTCGGCAGCCGCATCGAGGAGGGTCTGTACCTGTTCTCCGTGGCGCCGCGCAGCGCCGCGCTGGCGCCCAGCCCGGCCGGTCCGGCGTCGATGACTTTGGACCTGCCTTTAGCCAAGCCGATCACCGGACTGAATCCCCTGTTGGGAAGTGCTGCGAATGTGGCGAATGTGACGCCACAGCCCGTGCCGGCACTCCCGGTGCAGCAGGCCGCAGCGCCCAGAGTCAGGACTGCAAGAACAGTCGATACGCAGGATTGAGGGTTTCCTCGACGCAGGGGTAGCCCAGCGTGTCGAGAAATTTGGCAAAAGCCTTGTCGTCGGCCTGGGGCACCTGCAGGCCCACCAGAATGCGACCGTAGTCCGCACCCTGGTTGCGGTAATGGAACAGGCTGATGTTCCAGCCCGGGCGCATCAGGTTCAGGAACTTCAGCAGGGCGCCGGGCCGCTCCGGAAAGACAAAACGCAGCAGGCGCTCGCCCTGGCCCTGGGCCGAGCGGCCCCCCACCATGTGGCGGATGTGCTCCTGCGCCAGGTCGTCGTGCGTCAGGTCCAGGGTCTTGAACCCCTGTTGGGTAAAGGCCCGTGCGATCTTGCCGCTCTCGCCCTTCACTGCCGTGGTCAGGCCGACGAACACGTGGGCCTTCTCGGCGTCGCTGATGCGGTAGCTGAATTCCGTGACGTTGCGCGGTGCGCTGCCCGGCAGCTTGGCTATGACTTCGCAAAAGCGTTTGAAGCTGCCGCGCTCCTCGGACATGGTGACGGCAAACAGGGCTTCGCGCTCTTCGCCGACCTCGGCGCGCTCGGCGACAAAGCGCAGGCGGTCGAAGTTCATGTTGGCGCCGCACAGGATGGCGGCATAGGTCTCACCCTTGGTTTTGTGCAGGGCGACGTACTGTTTGATGGCCGCCACCGCCAGCGCGCCGGCCGGCTCGACGATGCTGCGCGTGTCGACAAACACATCCTTGATGGCGGCGCAGACGGCGTCGGTGTCGACCGTCATGTACTCGTCCACCAGTTCGGAGGCCACGCGAAAAGTCTCAACGCCGACCAGTTTCACGGCTGTGCCGTCGGAGAACAGGCCCACGTCATTCAGTGTGAGGCGCTTTTTCGCGGCCACGGATTGCATCATGGCATTGGAGTCGTTCATCTGCACGCCGATCACCTTGATCTCGGGGCGCACGGCCTTGATGTAGTTGGCCACGCCGGAGATCAGGCCGCCGCCGCCGATGGCGACAAACACCGCGTGCAGCGGTCCCTGGTGCTGGCGCAGCATCTCCATGGCCACCGTGCCCTGGCCGGCGATCACGTCGGGGTCGTCAAAAGGGTGGACAAAGGTCAGGCCCTGTTTCTTCTCGAGCTTGAGGGCATGGGCGTAGGCGTCGGAATAGCTGTCGCCCACCAGCACAATCTCTCCACCCAGCGCGCGCACCGCGTCCACCTTGAGCTGCGGCGTGGTCGTGGGCATGACGATGACGGCGCGCGCGCCCAGTTTGTGCGCCCCCAGCGCCACGCCCTGCGCGTGATTGCCGGCCGAGGCGCAGATCACGCCCTTCTTCAACTGCGCAGGACTGAGTTGCGCCAGCTTGTTGTAGGCGCCGCGCAGCTTGAAGCTGTGCACCGGCTGCTGGTCTTCACGCTTGAGCAGCACCTTGTTGCGCAAGCGCTGGCTCAGGGCGCGCGCCGGCTCCAGCGCCGACTCGATCGCCACGTCGTAGACGCGGGCGTTGAGGATCTTTTTCAGGTAGTCGGCGGGGGTGAGGTTTGGGTGGGTCATGCGGGGTCTCGAAGGGGACTGCAATGATAAACGGGCAAAAAAAGAGCCCCGAAGCTTTGCAGATCCGGGGCTGAATCCATCTTTTCAGAGGATGGAGGAGACAACTTTCTGGTAGATCGGTGCTTTCACCACCCCCCCCCTATGCGGGTTTACCATGGCTCCAGTGTAATCACATTTCACGTTGCCCGTGCTGGCGAGCGGCAAAATGTGACCGCAAAAGGCGAGATTTCGCTGATTTCATTGTTTTTTTCAGAATAAGGTGGACCTCATGGAATGCACAGTCAGCTGGACCGGCGCGTCGGGCGCACGCTCGGCGATGGGATTTTTGGCCGAAACCGGCAGTGGCCACACCCTGGTCATGGACGGCGCCGCGGACGCCGCCAAGCCCGAACACGGCGGACAGAACCTGGCGCCGCGCCCGCTGGAATTGCTGCTCGCCGGCGCCGGCGGCTGCACGGCCTACGACGTGGTGCTGATCCTCAAGCGCGGCCGGCACGACGTGCGTGGCTGTTCGGTAAAACTGGTGGCGGATCGCGCCGAGGTCGATCCCAAGGTGTTCACCCGCATCAACCTGCACTTCACGGTGTCAGGGCGTGCCCTGCCGGCGGCGGCGGTGGAGCGCGCCATCGCGCTGAGCCACGACAAATACTGTTCGGCCAGCATCATGCTGGGCAAGACGGCACAGATCACGACCAGCTTCGAGGTGCTGGAGGCCTGAGTTTTTTCGGGGCGGACCGAAATACTGCAAAAATGCGACTCAAACTTCCTGCGCGTCAAGCGATCGCCAGAACTGTTAGAAAAACTGCAGCTCATCCAAAGTGCAGACGAATGGCTGGCCCTGCGCTAGCTGCGCAGTTTGATGGTGCAGGAATATCTGGATCAGCCCGACGGCCTCCATGCGGCGCTGGTGGCGGCGCACTCAGGCGTGTTGCTGCAGACCGTTGAATATATGGCTGAACGAACCCGGCCCCTGCTGCGTCCGGTGGTGGCAGTAAAGAACTCGACCTGAGCCACGACAAGCGCTTCGCCGTGCTGGGATCCCGGGTGCTTCGCAGTCTGTTTCTTGGGATGGTTGTTGCAGCAGCACAACGCAATGTGCCCTTTTGCTTGAAATGCTTTGCGGATCCAGGCCGTCTCTGGTGCAATACGAGCAGCTTCTGGCAACGGGAGTTGGCTCTGGCGTTCGACGCCCCCTCGTACCGGAGCCCTATGTTCAACCTTGGAGAATTCTGAAATGAAAAAAACCCTCGTAGCAATCGCTGCCCTGGCAGCAACCGGCGCATTCGCGCAATCGTCCGTGACCCTGTACGGCGCTGTCGACGCTGCTTACACCTATGCCACCGCTACCGGCGGCAAGGACAGCAAGGGCGGCGATGTGGCTTCCGCCAAGCAAAAATCCTTGACCAATTCCGCACTCGGTTCGAGCAAGCTGGGTTTCAAGGGCACGGAAGATCTGGGCGGCGGACTGACTGCGATCTTCAAGCTCGAAGGCGGCTTGGCCAATGACTCTGGTAACGGCAAGTCATCCAACGCCAACAACCAGGCAAATGGTGGTTGCACGGTTGGAAATGTGACTCCTACAACGCAAAGCGGATTCCTTGCAGCTGGAACCACCGGATGCACAACTGGCGGTTCGCAAGGACTGGACTTCCAACGTTATTCCTACGTTGGTCTGACTGGCGCCTTTGGTGAACTGCACCTGGGTCGCGAGTACCTGTCTTCGTTCCAGATGGGCCAAGGCGCGGTTGATCCGATGGGCACCAATGGCCCTGCAGCAGCCACCAACATGTTCTACAAGTTGACCCCTGCTTATGCGGCCATCAACACTTCGAACATGATTTCCTACACATCGCCACTCGTTGCTGGCGTGCAAGGCGGCGTCCAGTATTTCATGGGTGAAAACAAGAGCACCGCAGCCAATGGCAGCGACGGCAATGGTTTCTCGGTGTACGCCAAGTACGCTCAAGGTCCTCTGCTCGTGACGGGCGCTGTGTCCAAGGCTCAGTACCTGAACGAAGGCGACTACACTGTGCGCGCCCTGGCTGCTTCGTACGACTTCGGCCCTGCCACGGCGACTTACACGTACGCCAAGGAAAAGCAAGTAGTCGGCCGCGCCAACGCAGTTGAACAGCAAAATCACATGAACCTGTTCGGTGTGATCGTTCCCATGGGCGCAGCCAACTTCAAGGCCACGTACATCGCTGCTGACCGCACCGGTGCATTGGCTGAGTTGAAGGGCAAGCAATACGCAGTGGGCGTGGATTACGCTTTGTCCAAGCGCACCTCGCTGTACAGCACCTACTCGCGCATCACCAACAGCGGCGCCAATGGCACGACCAACTACAATGCTGCTGGCTACGGCATCGACACCGGTGCCATCGGTTCCAAGTCGAACAATTTCGCCCTGGGCGCTTTCCACGCATTCTGATCTGACGCTGGCGTAAGCCAGCGCAAGATTTGAAAGATCAAAAACCCCACTGCGGCAACGCAGTGGGGTTTTTTATTGGTGCGCCCAGCATG
>CAIKVZ010000163.1 GCA_903830985.1 uncultured beta proteobacterium | reverse complement strand
GCCATCGTTGCTCCCTCGGCCGACCTGGACCTGGCGCTGCGCGGTATCGCCTTCGCGGCCATGGGAACGGCGGGTCAACGCTGCACCACGCTGCGCCGGCTGTTCGTGCACGCCAGCATCTACGACACCCTGGTGCCGCGACTGGCCAAGGTCTATGCGAATGTGCAGGTCGGCGACCCGCGCACGGCCGGCACGCTGGTGGGGCCGCTGATCGACCGTGCCGCTTTCGAGGGCATGGAAAAGGCGCTGCAGGAGAGTCTGGCCCTGGGCGCGACGGTGCACGGCGGCGAGCGCGTCGCGGGCCTCGCCGGCGACAACGCGTTTTACGTGCGCCCGGCGCTGGTGGAACTGAAGGCCCATGCCGGCCCGGTGCTGCGCGAGACCTTTGCGCCCATCCTCTACGTCGTGCGCTATGAGTCGCTGGATGAGGCGCTGGAATGGCATAACGCCGTCGGTGCTGGACTGTCCTCGTCGATCTTCACGCTCAATGTGCTCGAAGCCGAGCGCTTCATGTCCGCTGCCGGTTCGGACTGCGGCATTGCGAATGTCAACATCGGCCCCAGCGGCGCGGAAATCGGCGGCGCCTTTGGCGGCGAGAAGGAAACCGGCGGCGGGCGCGAAGCCGGCTCGGACGCCTGGAAGGCCTATATGCGCCGCGCCACCAACACCATCAACTACTCCACCGCGCTGCCGCTGGCGCAGGGCGTGACCTTCGACATCGGGGACTGAGCCGTGCCCGGTATCACCCCACGCAGTGGCGGCCAGATCCTGGTCGACCAGCTCCTGCTGCACGGCGTGGAACAGCTGTTCTGCGTTCCCGGCGAAAGCTTTCTGGCCGTGCTCGACGCGCTGCACGACAAGCCCATAGCCGTCACCGTGTGCCGCCAGGAAGGCGGCGCGGCCATGATGGCCGAGGCGCAGGGCAAGCTCACCGGGCGCCCCGGCGTGTGCTTTGTCACGCGCGGACCCGGCGCGACGAATGCCGCAGCCGGCGTGCACATCGCGCACCAGGACTCCACGCCTTTGTTGCTGTTCGTGGGACAGGTGGCGCGCGGCGCGCTCGGGCGCGAGGCTTTTCAGGAGCTTGATTACAGCGCGGTCTTCGGCAGCATGGCCAAGTGGGTAGTGCAGATCGAGGATCCGGCGCGCCTGCCCGAACTGGTGTCGCGCGCCTTCCACGTCGCCACCTCCGGGCGGCCCGGTCCCGTGGTGATCGCCCTGCCGGAAGACATGCTGACCGAAATGGCGCTGGTGGCGGACGCGCTGCCTTACGCCGTGACCGAAACGTTTCCGGGAGCTGCCCAGCTGGCCGACCTGCAGCAGCGCCTGTCGCAGGCGCAGCGCCCGTTCGTGATCCTGGGCGGCAGCCGTTGGTCACAGCTTGCTGTGCAGCAGTTCACCGGTTTTGCACAGCGTTATGCACTGCCTGTGGCCTGCTCGTTTCGGCGCCAGATGCTGTTTTCCGCCGACCAGCCGGGCTATGCCGGCGACCTGGGTCTGGGGGTGAACCCCAAGCTGCTGGCGCGCATCCGGGCTTCGGATCTGCTGATCCTGGTCGGCGGTCGCCTGTCCGAGGTGCCGTCCCAGGGCTATGAATTGCTGGACATCCCTGCGCCGCGACAGACCCTGGTGCATGTGCACGCCGACGCGGATGAGTTGGGCAAGCTGTACCGCGCCGCCCAGTCCATCCACGCCACGCCGCAGGCCTTCGCCGAGGCGCTGGATACGCTGACGCCGACGCAGCCGCCCGCCTGGGCCGCCGAGACCGCGCAGGCGCATGAGGATTACCTGCGATGGAGCGACCCGGCGCCGATACGCATACCCGGGCCGCTGCAAATGGGTGAGGTGATGCAGCACTTGCGCGAGGTGTTGCCGGCCGACACGATTTTCTGCAACGGCGCGGGCAATTTCGCCACCTGGGTGCACCGCTTCTGGCCGTTTCGCGCCTGGGCCAGCCAGCTGGCGCCGACCAGCGGCTCCATGGGTTACGGACTGCCTGCCGGCGTGGGCGCGAAAAGCCTGTGGCCGCAGCGCGAGGTGGTGGTGTTTGCCGGCGACGGCGACTTCATGATGCACGGGCAGGAGTTCGCCACCGCCGTGCAATACGGCCTGCCGATCCTCGTGGTGCTGCTGGACAACGCCATGTACGGCACGATCCGCATGCACCAGGAGCGCGAATACCCCGGGCGCATCAGCGGCACGCAATTGAAGAACCCCGACTTCTGCGCCTACGCCAAAGCCTTTGGCGGCCACGGCGAGCGCGTGGAGACCACCGAGGAATTTGCGCCGGCCCTGGCAAGGGCCCGGGCCAGCGGCAAACCGGCGATCCTGCACTGCCTGCTGGACCCGCAGGCCATCACGCCAACGGGCACGCTGCAAGGACTGCGCGACGCGGCGCTGAAGAAGCAGGCGGCGGGCTGATCAGCGCTGTCGCAGCCTCGGCCCCGACAGTGCTGTCAGCGCGGGTCCTCCGAACTTAACGCTCGATGGTCTTGTTCCAGCGTGCGTTCCAGGCCGGGCGGTTCGCGTTCACGGCGTCCCAGTCCAGGGTCACGGCGTTCTTCATCCACTTGCTGATGTCGGCCACCTGGGCCACACCCTCACCCACGACCGGGGCCTTGGGGTTGGTGGGGATCTGGCTGCCGAACTGCAACACGTTGGCCTGGGCCAGGGGGCTCAGGATGAATTCGGCCAGCTTCTGTGACAGCTCGGGTTCGCTGTTCTTGGCGATCACGCACTGACCGACCATCAGCACCACCGAGCCTTCCTTGGGCTGGGCGTATTCCACCGGAATGCCCTTGGCCTTGAGCGCGGCCACCGAGGTCGGCGTCAAGGGGAACAGCGCGGCTTCGCCGGTCTGCACCATCTCGGAAATCTTGGCCGAGCTCGGGATGTACTCCAGCACGTTCGGGCCGATGGTCTTGGCCCAGGCATTGAAGCCGGGCTCGACGTTCTTGTCGGTGCCGCCCTGGATGCGGTTGAACATCAGGAAGCCGTGCAGGCCGAAGGACGAGGAAGACACCGACTGGAACACCACCTTGCCCTTGAACTTGGGATCGGCCAGGTCCATCCACGAGGTTGGCGGCGCCCAGCCTTTTTCCGTGAACATCTTCTTGTTGTAGGCCAGGCCCGTCATGCCCAGGCTCACGCCGCTGGCCATGTCGCCCTTGAAGCGCGCCGCCGGGTAGATTTCGTTCAGCGCGGCGCTGGGGCGCTGCTTCTCGCACAGGCCCATGCCGATGGCGCGCACCATGACGCCGTCGTCCAGGAACATGACGTGCATCTGCGGCTTGTCCTTGTTCGCCTGGGCCTTGGCCAGGATGTCGGAAGACGTCCCCGGCACCACCACCACCTTGACGTTGTTCGCGCGCTCGAAGGCCGGGAAGGCGTACTGCGTGTAGGCCTTCTCCATGGTGCCACCGTTCATGCCGATGTACAGGGTCTTGGTCTGCGCGCTGGCAGCGCCTGCGGCGAGCAGGGCCGCAGCGGCAACGGCGCCAAGCAGGGCGTGGCGCAGGGGGGATGGGGAGCGGGTCATGGTGTCTTCCTTTCAAGGGTGGGTGGGAACGGGGAACTGCAAATCTGATTCATCAGTGGGCTGCTGTGAACGCTGTGGCGCTGACCGGTTGGCGGAAACGGTCCACGGCAAACGCGTCAATGGGTGTGCGGCTGCGGCCGTCGCGCGCCAGCTCGGCCAGCACCTCGCCGGCGGCCGGCCCGATCTGAAAACCTGCGCCGGAAAAGCCGAAGCCGTGGATCAGCCCCGGCGTGGTCGAGCTTTTTCCCAGGACCGGCTGGCGGTCCGGCATGTTGCCCTCGGTGCCGCTCCAGGTGCGAATGAAATGCGCGTGGCGCAGCGCCGGCAGCAGGGCCACGGCCTGGCGCGACAGCTCGGCCAGGGCGCCGCGTTCGGTGCGGGCCCGGTCCGCGTCCAGCGCCACGCCGGCGCCGCCGCCCAGGATCAGGTTGCCGCGCGCCACCTGGCGGCAGTAGATGCCGCCGCCTTCCACACCCAGGCTCCAGGGCAGAAAGAAGGGCAGGGCTTCGGTCACGGCCATGGCCGGATGCCCGGACTGCAGCGGCACGGGCTCGCCGAATTGCGCGGCAATCGTGCCGGCCCAGGCGCCGGCACAGTTCAACAAAATGGGTGCCTGCACCTGCAGCAGGCCTGAGCGCAGCCAGAAATGCGCACCGTCGTGCCTGACTTCGTCCACCGGGCTGCGCTCGAAGATCTGCGCGCCGGCGCGCCTGGCGGCTGCGGCAAAGGCCGGTGACACGAGGCGCGGATTCGCCTGGCCGTCTTCCGGGCAGAGCGAGCCGCCCACGGCGTTCGCGCCCAGCCAGCCACAGTGCTGACGCAGTTGCGCCGTGGAAAGCAGTTCAAGATCGAGGTCGAAATCCCGGCTCAGATGGCGGTACTGTTCGAGCGACTCGAATTCGGCCGCGCTGCGCGCGATCTTGAAGTGACCACAACGCTGGTATTCGCCGTCGATGCCGATGCGCTGCGGCAGTTCGGCCCAGATGGCGTGGGCGCGCTGGGCCAGTGGCAACTGGCACAGGGCGCGCCCCTGGCGCCGCACGCCGCCGAAGTTGACGCCGCTGGAGCGCGAGCCGCACAGGTCGCGTTCCAGCAGCACCACCTGCAGGCCCATGGTGCGCAAGGCCAATGCCGCGGAGCTGCCGACAATGCCGCCGCCCACGATCGCCACATCGGT
>CAIKVZ010000162.1 GCA_903830985.1 uncultured beta proteobacterium | reverse complement strand
CAGGCGTGCGATTTGCGCGATGAACGGGTTGGCGGTGGCGAACCACAGGGCAATACCGGTACCGATAATGAAGGCCGCGTCGATCAAACCAGCCAACACGAACATCTTGGTCTGCAGTTCGCCCATGAGTTCAGGCTGGCGTGCAGCTGCTTCCAGGTACTTGCTGCCCATGATGCCGATACCGATACATGCGCCCATAGCGCCCAGACCAATGATCAGACCAGCAGCCAGCGCAGCAAAACTAATAACTTCCATGATTCACTCCTAGATTAACAAACAAAAACAAAACAAAAACCAAACCGAAAATTAATGCGCGTCATGCGCCTGTCCGATGTAGACCAGGGTCAACATCATGAACACGAAAGCCTGCAGCAGGATGATGATGATGTGGAACACAGCCCACGCCCAACCAGCCACCACGTGCAGTAACAAAAGCATCAGGCTGCCTGGCTCAAACGAGAACGCCCAGGAACCACCCAGCAAGGCGATCAGCATGAAGACCAATTCGCCAGCATACATGTTGCCAAACAGTCGCATTCCGTGCGACACGGTCTTGGCGACAAAGGAAATCAGTTGCTCGGCGATATTGATGACCGCCAGAATCACGAAGAAGACCGGATTCTTGCTGGTGCCGAATGGTGCAGAAACCAGTTCATGCGCCCAGCCGCCAAGGCCCTTCATCTTCATGTTGTAGAACAGGCAGATGAACAGCACGGATACCGACAGGCCCATGGTGATGGACAGGTCGGCTGTGGGAACGACCCGTAGGAAGATGTGGTGCGCTTCATGCTCGTCAGCACCCAGAATCAGGTTCCACAGTTGCGGCAGCAAGTCCAGTGGCAGCAAGTCCATTGCATTGAGCAAGAAGATCCAGACAAACACCGTCAAAGCCAAGGGGGCCACCATCTTGCGGCTCTTGGCGTTGTGCACGATGGATTTGGCCTGGGTATCGACCATTTCAATCAGGATTTCCACCGCGGCCTGAAAACGTCCCGGGACGCCGGCGGTCGCGTGGCGCGCTGCTTTCCACAGTAGCAGACAGCCGACTAGGCCCAGCAATACCGAGAAAAACAGCGAGTCGAGGTTGAAAATGCTGAAGTCGACGATGTCGACCTGAGGCTTGGCGTGGCCGGTGATATCGACTTGCCAATGTGTCAGGTGGTGAACGATGTATTCACTGGCTGTCGGTGCGTTTGCTTCTACGGACATTTTTTCAACTCTTGGTTCGTCTGTTGACAGTTATTACGCTTGCGGCCCGTGGCGCCAAACGCCACGCCAACCAATACAGTTTCATGGTGACGATCAGCGCGACCAGCAAGGCCAGCCAGTCCAGGTCGA
Organism: uncultured beta proteobacterium; assembly: GCA_903830985.1. Lineage (GTDB taxonomy): Bacteria > Pseudomonadota > Gammaproteobacteria > Burkholderiales > Burkholderiaceae_C > CAIKVZ01. The sequence goes on along the minus strand of CAIKVZ010000162.1, from coordinate 14,423 downwards.
CAATCACCCGCGGTGCAGCAAACAGCATTCCCACGCTGGCGGCAATTTTGACCGCCTCCCACACAAAAAATCCAAATCCTGCCGTGGCCGCATTCAGCGACGAAAACCGGCTCATCAATCCCCGCGCAAACAACGCTGCCGGTATCACGACGGTCAGCACGCCATAGGCTGCCGACCATCCCGCATTGCTTCTGCCTGTCAGGCCCCATGCTGCCAGTGCCAACAACATGCCAGCGCCGGTTTGCACCGCAATCACCTTCCAGGGCGAAACGGAACGCAGCTTCTCGCTCAGTTGCTGCGCCTGCAGTCGCGTCAGGGGTTCGAACTCGGGTCCAAAACCACTGGGCTCTTCTTCAGTTTCGTTGCGCAAGGCTATTGTCGCCATTAAAAATTACAGCCAAGTTACGGATTGAATACGCCGCAAAGCCTCTAATTATACGTAGTAACCCGCAGCGCTTGGTCCAAAATCGTGCACGGCGCGTACTGGCGCCCGCAAAAGCGTCGCAGTGTTGGCCACCCGTGGGTGTTGCCCCTTGGTAATTTGGGCTCGGATGCGGTGAAGCAGAGTATCCTTGTGGCGCCGCCCTTGCAGCCTGCAGGGATCGCGGTAGATCTCGCGCGTTGTCTGCCTGGGTCGAACGTGCCAGCTCTGTCCACCACCGATAGGAGATAAACATGAGCGATTCACAGAATTCCGGTTTCGGCAAATTTGTTCCGGGCTTTGACTTCCTGCAGAACCTGGCCAAGGGTGCGACGCAAACCATTCCCCAAATGCCCAATCTGGCCAACTGGGTGGCGCCGACCCTGAACGTCGAGGAGTTGGACAAGCGCATCGATGAACTCAAGGCGGTGCATTTCTGGCTGGAGCAAAACTCGCGGGCACTCGGTGCCACTGTGCAGGCGCTCGAAGTTCAGAAGATGACGCTGGCCACGCTCAAGGGCATGAACTTCAACATGGGCGACGTGGCCAACGCGCTCAAGCTCAAGGCGGCCGATACCATGTATTCGGGGGTGCAAAAAGTCACGGAGAAAGCCGCCGACACGGCGCGCACGATCTCCAGCGTGGCCGCCGCCGTGACCTCGCCCAAACCCGAGCCCAAGGCGTCTGACGAAGCACCAGCCTCTGGTGGGGCCGATCCGATGCAGTGGTGGGGCGCTCTGACACAGCAGTTTCAGCACATCGCCGCCAGTGCCATGAAGGACGCCGCCAAGCAGACCGCCGCCAGTACCGCCAAGCATGTGGCGAAGCAGGTGGTCAAGGGTGCGGCCAAGAAAGTCGCAACTCGGCCGGCAGCCAAAAAAGCCCCGGCACGCAAACGCGCAAGCTGAAGTCAGGCCCCGGCGGGTTGTCCCGCAAGCTGAGTCAGTTGAGGACAGAGCAAGTCTCGCTGCGCGTAGACCTTGGTCTGTCCCGCAAAGTCTCATAAATTCGGGGCCAGCATGCGCTGCAGCACCTGAACGCTCTCACCCCGGCGTCGTGCCAGGTCCTGCACCTGGTCTTCACCGATCCGGCCGACATTGAAGTAGCGGCTTTGCGGGTGGCTCAGGTAGAAGCCGCTGACGCTGGCCGCTGGCGTCATGGCCAGACTCTCCGTGAGGCCCATGGCTATGTCCTCGCATTGCAGCAGCGTAAACATGTCGCGCTTCACGCTGTGGTCCGGGCACGCCGGGTAGCCCGGTGCCGGGCGTATGCCCTGGTATTTTTCGGCGATCAATTCGTCCGTGCTCAGTGCTTCACCGGCGGCGTAGGGCCAGAAGTCGGTGCGAACGCGTCGGTGCAGCGCTTCGGCAAAGGCCTCGGCCAGACGGTCGGCCAAGGCCTTGAACATGATGGCCGAATAGTCGTCGTGGGCCGCCATGAAGGCCTGGTCCTTCTTCTCGGCGCCGAGTCCCGTGGTGACGGCGAACAGGCCCACGTAATCGGCCACGCCGCTGGCCTTGGGCGCCACAAAGTCGGCCAGGCAGCGGCTTGGCAGCAGTACGCCGTCCTGCATCTGCTTTTCGGTTTGCTGGCGCAGGCCGTACCAGGTGAAAGCCACCTGGCTGCGGGACTCATCCGTGTAGAACTCGATGTCGTCGTCGTTCACCGAATTCGCCGGGTAGAAGCCGAGTACGGCATTGGCGGTGAGCCAGCGACCCTCGATCAGGCGCTTGAGCATGGCCTGGGCGTCATTGAAGACGCGCTGCGCTTCCACGCCCACGACCTCGTCCTGCAGGATCTTCGGGTAGGGGCCGGCCAGATCCCAGGTCTGGAAGAACGGGCCCCAGTCGATGAAGCCGGCCAGTTCCGCCAGGTCAAAGTTCTTGAAGACCCGGCGCCCCAGAAATGTCGGCACCGGCGGCTGGTAGCCGCTCCAGGTTATGGGGGTCCTGTTCGCCCTGGCCTTGGCCAGGGGCCACAGCGGCGTCTGCTTCTTGTTGGCGTGCTGCTCGCGCACCTTGTCATAGTCGGTCTGGAGTTCCTCCAAAAATTGCGTCGAATGTTCACCCAGCAGGCGCTGGGCCACGCCCACGCTGCGCGAGGCGTCGGGCACATAGACGACAGGGCCGTCGTAATGCGGCGCGATCTTCACGGCGGTGTGCACGCGGCTGGTGGTGGCGCCCCCGATGAGCAGCGGGATCTTGCGGCTGCGGAAGTACTCGTCCTTCTGCATCTCGGCGGCGACGACCTGCATTTCTTCCAGGCTCGGCGTGATGAGTCCGGACAGTCCGACGATGTCCACACCTTCGGCCTTGGCGCGGGCCAGGATCTCATGGCAGGGCACCATCACGCCCAGGTTGATGACCTCGAAGTTGTTGCACTGCAGGACCACGGTGACGATGTTCTTGCCGATGTCGTGCACGTCGCCCTTGACCGTGGCGATGATGATCTTGCCCTTGGCCTTGACGTCCTCGCCGGCGGCGGCCTGCTGCAGTTTTTCTTCCTCGATGTAGGGCAGCAACTGCGCCACCGCCTGCTTCATCACGCGCGCCGACTTGACTACCTGCGGCAGGAACATCTTGCCTTGGCCAAACAGGTCACCCACCACATTCATGCCGTCCATCAGCGGGCCTTCGATCACGTGCAGGGGTCGGCCGCCGTTGGCCAGGATGGCGCGATAGGCTTCTTCCGTGTCCAGGGCGATGAAGTCGGTGATGCCGTGTACCAGGGCGTGCGACAGGCGCTGCGCCACGGGAACGGGTTGCTCCGGCGTGCCGCGCCACTCGTTCTTTTTGCTCTCGTCCTTGGCCGCGCCCTTGGCGCTGTCGGCAATTTCCACCAGGCGCTCGCCGGCGTCGGGGCGCCGATTCAGCACCACGTCTTCCACGCGTTCTCGCAGCACCGGATCGAGGTCGTCGTACACGCCAACCATACCGGCGTTGACGATGCCCATGTCCATGCCGGCTTTGATCGCGTGGTACAGGAACACGGTGTGGATCGCCTCGCGCACCGGGTCATTGCCGCGAAAACTGAAGGACACGTTGGACACGCCGCCTGAGACTTTGGCACCGGGCAGATGCTGCTTGATCCAGCGCGTGGCTTCGATGAAGTCCACGGCGTAGTTGTTGTGCTCCTCGATGCCGGTGGCAATGGCGAAGATGTTCGGATCGAAGATGATGTCTTCGGCGGGGAAGTCCACCTCTTCCACCAGGATGCGATAAGCGCGCTCGCAGATGGCGATCTTGCGCTCGTAGGTGTCGGCCTGGCCCTGTTCGTCAAAGGCCATGACCACGGCGGCGGCACCGTAACGTCGCAGCAGCTTGGCCTGGTGTTTGAACTCGTCGACGCCGGCCTTCATGCTGATGGAGTTGACCACGGCCTTGCCCTGCACACAGCGCAGCCCGGCTTCGATCACCTCCCACTTGGAAGAGTCGATCATGATGGGCACGCGCGCGATGTCGGGCTCGCTGGCGATCAGGTTCAGGAAGCGCACCATGGCGGCCTTGCTGTCGAGCATGGCCTCGTCCATGTTGATGTCGATGATCTGCGCGCCGTTTTCCACCTGCTGACGCGCCACAGCCAGCGCCTGCTCGTACTCGCCGTTCAGGATCATGCGGGCGAACACCTTGGAGCCGGTGACGTTGGTGCGTTCGCCGATGTTCAGGAACAGCGACTGCGCGTCAATGCGCACCGGCTCCAGGCCGGACAACAACAGGGGGGGAATAGCGACTTCGGACATGGTCTCACCTTGGTGGTTCAGGTGAGCGTCGTTGAATCATCCAAGCCTGGCAGGCAAGAACCCTTTCTTGACCCGCTGCAACGCTCCTTGGAAGGCCAGAATTCTAAACGCCGCGCGCCCGGTCCGCCTTGAACTGCGCCCTGAACTCAGCAAAGCTCCCTGTCTCCAGCGCCTCGCGCACTTCGCGCATCAGATTCAGGTAGTAGTGCAAGTTGTGCACGCTGGCCAGCATGGGGCCGAGCATTTCACCGCAGCGATCCAGGTGGTGCAGGTAGGCGCGGCTGAAACCGCCGGAGCCGGCGGCACCGGCGCAGGTATAGCAGCCGCAAGTCTCGTCCACCGGCCGGGCGTCGGTCTTGTGTTTGGCGTTGCGGATTTTCAGGTCGCCAAAACGCGTGAACCAGTGGCCGTTGCGCGCGTTGCGTGTCGGCATGACGCAGTCGAACATGTCGACGCCGCAAGCCACGCCCTCGACCAAATCTTCGGGTGTGCCCACGCCCATGAGGTAGCGAGGCTTGTTGGCGGGCAGGCGGTGCGGCGTGTGCGCCATGATGCGCAGCATCTCGTCCTTGGGTTCGCCCACGCTGACGCCGCCCACGGCGTAGCCTGGCAGGTCCATCTCGACCAGGGCGGCCAGGGATTCCTCGCGCAACTGCTCAAACATCCCGCCCTGCACGATGCCGAACAGCGCGTTCGGGTTTTCCAGACGGGCAAATTCGGTGATGCAGCGCTGCGCCCAGCGCCGGCTCAGCTCCATGGAGTAGCGCGCCTCGCGCTCGGTGGTGAGTTGGCCCTTGGTTTCGTAAGGCGTGCATTCGTCGAACTGCATCACGATGTCGGAGTTCAGCACGGTCTGGATCTGCATCGAGACCTCGGGCGTGAGGAACAGCTTGTCGCCATTCACCGGCGACGAAAAGCGCACGCCCTCCTCGCTGATCTTGCGCATCTCGCCCAGCGACCAGACCTGAAAACCGCCCGAGTCGGTGAGTATCGGTTTGTGCCAGTTCTCGAAGGCGTGCAAGCCGCCGAACTGTTGCATCACGTCCTGGCCGGGGCGCATCCACAGGTGAAAGGTGTTGCCCAGAATGATTTGCGCGCCCATTTCTTCCAGCGATCGGGGCGTCACGCCCTTGACCGTGCCGTAGGTGCCCACGGGCATGAAGATAGGCGTTTCCACGACGCCGTGGTTCAGCGTGAGGCGGCCGCGGCGGGCGCGGGAGGTGGTGTCGGTGGTGAGGAGTTCAAACTTCAGCATGCGGCGATTGTCGTGCAAGCAGCATGGCGTCGCCGTAGCTGAAGAAGCGGTAGCCCTCGCGTATGGCGTGGGCGTACAGCGCCATCACCGGTTCATGCCCGGCAAAGGCGCTGACCAGCATCATCAGGCTGCTCTTGGGCAGGTGAAAGTTGGTCACCAACAGGTCCACCACCTGAAACGCAAATCCTGGGGTGATGAAGATGCGCGTGTCGCCACTGGTCTGCCCAGACTGCGCCCAGGACTCGAGCGTGCGTACGCTGGTTGTTCCCACGGCCACGACGCGACCGCCGCGGGCTTGGCAATCCGCAATCGCTTGCTGCGCGGCTTGCGGCACCTCGTACCACTCGCTGTGCATCTGGTGCTCGGCCAGGTTTTCGGTCTTCACCGGCTGGAAGGTGCCGGCGCCCACATGCAGCGTCACGTGCGCGATCTGCACCCCAAGGGCCGCTATCTGCGCCAGCAGCGCCTCGTCGAAATGCAGCGCCGCCGTCGGCGCCGCCACGGCGCCGGGATTTTTCGCGAACACGGTCTGGTAGCGCTGTTCGTCTTGCGCCTCGTCGGCATGCGTGATGTAGGGCGGCAGCGGCACATGGCCGTGCCGCTCCATCAGCGTCCAGGGGTCGTCGCCCGCATCGTTGCTCAGGACAAAGCGGAACAGCGCGCCCTGAGCGTCGGGCCAGCGCCCCAGCAAGGTGGCGCTCAGCCCCCCGCCGCCCGCCAGGCGCAGCGTGGTGCCGACTTCGGGCTTCTTGCTCACGCGCATGTGCGCCGCCACCTGGTTGCCGCCGAGTACGCGCTCGATCAGCAGTTCCACCTTGCCGCCGCTGGGCTTCTCGCCATACAGCCGGGCCTTGAGCACTTTGGTGTCGTTCAGCACCAGCAGGTCGCCGGGATTCAGCAGGGCGGGCAGGTCGCGAAAAATGCGGTCCACAGGGGTGGGCTGCGTGCCGTCGAGCAGGCGCGCAGCGCTGCGCTCGGCCGCAGGGTGTTGGGCAATCAGTTCGGGGGGCAGAGCAAAATCAAAATCACTCAGGGTATAGGTGCGCATGGGGTCCATAGTTGGGTAAAGCGCTGTCCCGCAAGCTCAAGCAATTGCGGGCAGAGACGAAAATCTGTCCCGCAAGGGCGCAGGATGGTCATCCAGTCTGGCCGGACCAGAGCTCGTTCAGGTCGGGGAAGCGCCATTTTTCCGGGTCTTCGCGCGCCACAATGCGTTCCGTCGAACCGGCGCGTGACAGATCCACGACCTCGGGCATGATGCGCATGCCACTGCGTGCCGAGTAAAACACCTTGACGTTGGGGGTGAGCAGCGACTTGGCGGTTTGCTCCACCACGATGCCGATGCGTCCCGAACTCAGCCGCACCAGGGAGCCGATGGGGTAGATGCCCAGGCTTTTCACGAAGGCCTGGAACACCGGCGGGTCGAAGTGCCCCTTGGTCCACTCCGCCATTTTTCGCAGTGATTCCGCCGGGTCCCAGCCCGCCTTGTAGGGGCGGTTTGAGGTGATGGCGTCGTACACGTCGCAGACCGCGCCCATCTTCGCGTGCAGGCTGATTTCCTCGTCCCGGTGGCGCTTCGGGTAGCCGGATCCATCTGTTTTTTCGTGGTGGTGCAGCACCACGTCCAGGGTGATGGCCTCGACCTGTGCACTCCCGACCAGCATGTCGTAGCCCTTTTGCGGATGGCTTCGGATGATGTCGAATTCCGCGTCGGTGAGCTTGCCCGGCTTGTTCAGCACTTCCATGGGCATGGCGGCCTTGCCCATGTCGTGCAACAGTCCCGCCACGCCCAGGGAACGGGCCTCGGCCGGGTCCAGTTTGAGTTGATTCGCCAGCGAAATCATCAGTGCGCACACCGCGACCGAGTGCATGTAGGTGTAGTCGTCGGCGGTTTTCAGTCGCGCCAGGCTGATCAGTGCGCCAGGGTTGCGGGTGATCGAGTCGGAAATTTCTTCCACCATGCGCTGCGCGCCCGTGGTGTTGATGGCCTGGCCCATGCGCGCTTCGCCGAACATGTCGGCCACGGCCTGTCTGGAGCGCGCGCAAATCATCGCGGCGCGGTCCATTTCGGCGCTCATTGAGACGGGTGCGATCTTGCGTTCGGTGGCCGCCATGCGCTGCAATTCGGCTTCCACCTGCTGTGTCGAATCGGCTTCGGACAGCGCTGCCACGCCTGGCGCCACATCCAGCCCCAGGGCCGTGTCGATCCACACTTCCTTGATGCTACTGGCGAGCACGCTGGCGATGTCCTTGGGGTCACGCAGCACAAACGCCGTGCGCCAGAAAGGATGCTCCATCCAGGAGCCGCAAAACTCGTGCAGGTGCATGCCCACGCAGAGCTGATTGACGGCGATTCGCTTGAGCATAGAGGTCCGAGTATCCCATGGCACTGGCTGCAACTCGACGACAAGGCAGAATCCTGCCACCACCGAAGGCCATATTTCCCATGCCCACCGCCCTGAGTTATCCGCAGAAGGCTTTGCACAAGCTGGGTTTGGTGCGCGACATCGATCTGGCTCTGCACCTGCCGCTGCGTTACGAGGACGAGACCCGGATCTCCCGCCTGTGCGAAGCCGGCGAGGGGCAAGTCGTGCAGATCGAAGCCACGGTGACCGATGTGCAAGTCACTTTGCGGCCCCGGCGTCAGTTGCTGGTGACGGTGGACGATGGTTCCGACACCTGTGTGCTGCGCTTCTTCAGCTTCTACCCGTCGCAGCAAAAGGCGCTGGCCGTGGGCTCGAGCCTGCGCCTGCGCGGAGAAGTCAAGGGCGGCCTGATGGGCTGGACCATGATGCATCCGAGCTTCCAGAGCGCCGGAGGCGATCTGCCCAGCGCGTTGACGCCGGTTTACCCGACCGTGGCAGGCTTGCCGCAGTCCTATTTGCGCCGCGCCGTGCTCAGCGGCTTGGCGCGTGCCGACCTGTCCGACACCTTGCCAAGCCCTGCGGGTCCGGTTTCCCTGTGGAGCTTGCGCCAGGCACTGTCTTTCCTGCACCAGCCTGCGCCAGACGTGGCGCTGGCGGCGCTGGAGGACCGCAGCCATCCGGCCTGGCAGCGACTCAAGGCGGAAGAACTGCTGGCGCAGCAACTGTCGCAGTGGCAGGCCAGGCGCGGGCGCGATGCGATGCAGGCCCCCGCGTTGTCGGGGCAAAGCGCCGTCGCCGGCGAACCCGGCTTGGCGCAACGCTTGCTATCGGTCCTGCCATTTGCACTCACAGCCGCGCAGACAAGGGTCTGCGCGGAGATCGCCCAGGATCTGGCGCGCCCCGTGCCCATGCACCGTCTGCTACAGGGTGACGTGGGTTCCGGCAAGACCGTGGTGGCGGCGCTGGCCGCAGCACTTTGTATCGATTCGGGTTGGCAGTGCGCCCTCATGGCACCCACGGAAATCCTGGCCGAGCAGCACTTTGCCAAACTCGTCGGCTGGCTCGAGCCCTTGGGCATTCGCACCGCCTGGCTCACCGGCAGCCAGAAGACCAAGGAGCGCCGCGCCATGCTGGCGCTCATCGCCAGCGGCGAGGCTGCGCTGGTGGTGGGCACGCACGCCGTGATTCAGGAAAAGGTCCAGTTCAAGAACCTGGCGCTGGCCATCATCGACGAGCAGCACCGCTTTGGTGTGGCGCAACGCCTGGCACTGCGCAACAAGATGAACGTGCCAGTGGAGCCCTCCCCCGGCGGGGGGGGGGACGGGGAGGGGGCGAGCGTCAATCACACCCAGGATGGGGTTGGTGCGAAGCCCCAACCCCATCTTTTGATGATGACGGCCACGCCGATCCCGCGCACCCTGGCCATGAGCTATTACGCCGACCTGGAAGTCTCCACCCTGGACGAGTTGCCGCCGGGGCGCACGCCCATCGTGACCAAGCTGGTGCATGACCAGCGGCGCGATCAGGTGATTGAACGCATCCGAGGCCAGATCGCCGAAGGCCGGCAGGTTTACTGGGTCTGTCCGCTGATTGAGGAGAGCGAAACCTTGGACCTGGCGAACGCCACGCAAACGCACGCCGATCTGAGCGCCGCCTTGCACGCCTCCAATGCGCCGGTCATGGTCGGCCTGCTGCATTCGCGCATGCCGGTGGCGGAAAAGAAGGCCGTGATGGCGCTGTTCAAGGAGGGGCTGATGCAGGTGCTGGTGAGCACCACGGTGATCGAAGTCGGCGTCGATGTGCCCAATGCCTCGCTCATGGTGGTGGAGCACGCTGAGCGCTTTGGATTGAGCCAGTTGCACCAATTGCGCGGCCGCGTGGGTCGTGGTGCTGCGGCCTCGGCCTGTGTCCTGTTGTATTCAACCGGTGACGCGCCGCGCCTGAGTCAGACGGCGCGCGAGCGCCTGCGTGCCATGGCCGAATCCAGCGACGGGTTTGAAATTGCCCGGCGCGATCTGGAGATTCGCGGTCCCGGCGAATTTCTGGGAGCCCGCCAATCGGGTGCACCCTTGCTGCGCTTTGCTGATCTCGCCACCGACACACCCCTGCTGGAATGGGCGCGGGCGCTGGCGCCCAAGATGCTGGACGATTACCCGGAACTGGCACAACGCCACATCGAGCGCTGGCTCGGCGGCAAAGCCGAGTATCTGAAGGCCTGACTTACCCTGGAAACGGCAGTAGACCACCCTTACCAGTTCACTTCGCGGTCGGGGGTGGCGCCGATCTTGTGAATGGTCAGGTCGGCGCCTTCAAATTCTTCTTCCTGGCTCAGGCGCAAACCGACGGTGGCCTTGAGCGTGCCATACACCAGATAGCCACCGGCCAAGGCCCACACCACGCCCATGGCGGTACCCATAACCTGCGCACCCAGGCTCACGCCGCCCATGCCGCCAAGCAGCTTGCTGCCGAAAATACCCGCAGCCAAGCCGCCCCAGGTGCCGCACAAGCCATGCAGTGGCCAGACGCCCAGGACATCGTCGATCTTCCATTTGTTTTGCGTCAGCGTGAACATGCGCACGAAGATGGCGCCGGCGATGGCGCCTGTGACCAGCGCCCCCAGGGGGTGCATCAGGTCCGATCCGGCGCATACCGCCACCAGTCCGGCCAGCGGGCCGTTGTAGACAAAGCCCGGGTCGTTCTTGCCCATGGCCAGTGCGGCCAGGGTGCCGCCGACCATGGCCATGAGCGAGTTCACCGCCACCAGGCCCGAGATCTTGTCGATGGTCTGCGCGCTCATGACGTTGAAGCCAAACCAGCCCACGGTCAGGATCCAGGCGCCGAGCGCCAGAAAGGGAATGCTCGAGGGCGGGTGGGCCGAGATGGACCCGTCCTTGCGGTAACGGTTGCTGCGCGCGCCCAGCAGCAGCACGGCCGGCAGGGCCAGCCAACCGCCAACCGCATGCACCACCACGGAACCCGCGAAATCATGAAATTCCTGTCCTGCCACGGCCTTGATCCAGGCCTGGATGCCAAAAGCCTGGTTCCAGACCACGCCTTCGTACAGCGGGTAGATCAGGCCCACGATCACGGCCGTGGCCATCAACTGGGGCCAGAAGCGGGCGCGTTCCGCGATGCCACCCGAAATGATGGCCGGGATGGCCGCGGCGAAGGTCAGCAGGAAGAAAAACTTCACCAGTTCATAGCCGTTCTTGGCGGCAAGCTGCTCGGCGCCGACGAAGAAACTGGTGCCGTAAGCCACGGCGTACCCGAGGACAAAGTAGACCACGGTCGACACGGAAAAGTCGACCAGGATCTTGACCAGGGCATTGACCTGATTTTTCTTGCGTACCGTGCCGAGCTCGAGAAACGCAAAGCCTGCGTGCATGGCCAGCACCATGATGCCGCCCAACAGAATGAATAAGGCGTCAGAGCCCTGTTTTAGTGCTTCCATGAAGAATTCCCGCGGAAAAGTGCTTTAAGTTGGTGCGTAAATGTCCGAACTCATGTCGGCGCACCAATCTGAAGCAAAATACGAGCCAATTGTTGTGCTGTCCGCGAAAGATGGCACCGACCACACCAAGCCGGTGCTTACTTCCTAAATCAAACCATTGGCCGATGCCAGCAGGTAGCCGGCAAGGCACGACGTGGAAACGCCGATCAGGCCCGGCAGGATGAAACTGTGGTTGATCACGTACTTTCCGATATGGGTCGTGCCGGAGCGGTCGAACTGCAGGGCGGCCAGGTCGCTGGGGTAGGTCGGGAGGATGTAATAACCGTAAGAGGCGGCGGCAAAGGCGACGATGTAACCGGGTGGCACGCCGATGGCCAGTCCCACGGGGACCATGGCGCTGATCGCCGCAGCCTGGGAATTGACCAGTTTGGATACCAGCAGCAGGGCGATGGCGTAAGTCCAGGGTTGTGTCTTCACCAGTTCGGTCAGGGCCGCTTTCAACTCGGGCAAATGGGCTTCAAACACCGTGTCGGCCATCCAGGCAATACCAAACACCGCCACCACGGCGATCATGCCGGCGCGGAACACCTCGGTCTTGCCGATGGTGCTGGGGTCGGTCTTGGTGAACAGGATCATCAGCGCACCGGCGAGCAGCATGAACATCTGAATCGTCAGCACCATGGACAGGGGTTTGCCGGCAAAGACGGGGCGCAGGGACTGGAAGGCGCCGAGCACGGCGACCAAGACGATGGCGCCGATGAAGATCCACATGGCGGTCCACTGGCTGGTGCTGAGCTTTTTGCCCAGCAGTGTGGCGGTCTCGCCGTAGACAATCTTGCGCTGCACCGGATCCTTGATGCGCGCCTGGAAGGCCGCGTCGTCGTCCAGGTCCTTGCCGCGAAACCAGCTGAAAATGCCGATGGCCAGCACGCCCGCGAGCGTGGACGGAATGGTGACCGACAGGACCATGACGAAATCGATGACATGTCCGCCGACCGGCGCCTTCGCCAAAAAAGCCACCAGTGAGACCACTGCCACGGAAACCGGGCTGGCCAGGATGCCCATCTGGCTGGCGATCGAGGACGCCGCCATGGGCCGTTCCGGGCGGATGTTGTTCTTGATGGAAATGTCGTAGATGATGGGCAACATGGTGTAGACCACGTGCCCGGTGCCACACAACATGGTCAGCGTGCAGGTGACAAACGGCGCCAACACCGAAACATATTTCGGGTTGCGCCGCAGCACTCTTTCTGCACCCTGCAGCAATACATCCAGCCCGCCTGAGGCTTGCAAAGTGGCGGAGGCCGCGACCACGGCGATGATGGTCAGCATCACGTCCACCGGTGGCTTGCCGGGCGCGAGTTTGAACACGAAGGTCATGATGACGATGCCGATGCCGCCCAAAAGTCCGAGCGCGACACCACCCTTGCGGGCACCGTAGAAAAGGCAGATCAGTATGACTGCGACTTGCAGCAGGATATCCATTGCTTAGCTTCCAAAGTCCAAAAGGACAATGTAGTCAGCACGGACTGGGGCACTCTTGTGCCGGGTCAAGGTGTCAGTAAATAGTCAAGGGTTTACCCTAACATTAGATGGACTGATGGGTCAATGCATCACAACGGGGTTTTGTGCCAGTTCAGCGTATTGCTCCAGCGTGCTTTCGACTTCTTCCTGGGTCGGCGTGTTTTGCTGCCAGGCCAGGATGTGGCGCTGAAACAGTTCGGCCCATGAGCCGTCCAGATACACCTCCTTGCCGGAGCGCTTGTCGACGATCTCAAAGCCGTGACGTTCCAGTTCAGGTGGGCGCGGCAAATCCAGGTCAGCCGCAATACCGCCCGTGGCGTCCAGCGTCCAAGCCTGGGGCAGCATGTGGACCACGACAAAAGTCTCGGAGTCATAGAGCATCTTCATGGCGGGGGGCCTCTGGTTTTAAGTGCGGCAGGAAAACTGTGACCGGCCAAGCTACATGGCCATGGCGGGGTCGATTTCAAGATCGTGACGGCCAGCGCCTGTGCTTCGCGTGGCCTTGGCGCTGTCAAGGGACCTCGCGGGCACGCCATTGATGGTCGATCCAGTCACCATTGCCATAGTTGAGTCGCCATCGTACCGGCAAATAGCCCAGGGCGGGGGCCAGCCACAACTCGAGTTGGGGCTCATAAAGCCCTTGCGGCCTGTGGGTCAGTTTGACTCCGGCGAGCTCGCCGCCTGGCAGCGCCAGGCTTTCAGTCTCACCCACGGCAAAGCGCCAGATGGCGGCGTCGCGCGGACCGGCCGTTTGCACCGCGAGCCGAGCGCCAGCCGAAAAGCGAGCGGGCTCGGCCGCCAGCATGGCGCCAAGCTGGAGCAGCACGCTGAGCCGGTCCTGGGCGCCCTCCAGCAGCGCCGCCGTCGGCGCATTGGCGCTGAACACAATTTGCGTTCGCTCACGCTCAAAATGTGCGGCCTGCTCGGCGCGCGCCTTGTCGGCGAAGCGGATCGGCGCCAGGCCGTCGGCGCTGATGCGTCCCACGCTGGTCTGAACCCGCCCAACGGTCCCGGGAAGTTGCAGCACCCATCGGGCGTCGTAGTCCTGCCCGGTGTTTTGCCAGAGCAATTCGGACTGCCCGGCAATGTTGCGGCCCTTGCTGCTCGCGCTCACGTCGTACAGCAGGCGGGCCGAAGGTGCAACGAGAACGGCGTTGGGGCGGGTCAAATAGTCCGGCGCAGCAAGCACCTCAAGGTGCTCGGGCTCAGACACCGGTTGGCTGGCAAACGCCGGCGGCGCGGTGGTCGCAGGCTGCGGCGGGGCAACCTGGGGCTGGTGCCGCAGCGCTGGCACGGCCTTCGATGGCTTGGCGGCAGTGGTGGGCGTGGGCGCAATCGTCGCGGAGTTCAGCGCCGTGGGCGGCGGCGACACCGTCAGCCGCCGCACTGGCCGCATCGCCTGAGCAGGTCGGAGCTCTACCAGAGTGACAGGTCCCAGCAGCGCGACCCCATGCGCCAGCAGCACCAGGACCGTCAGGAGTCCGAGTGCTCGCCGGCGCGACGCACCGGGGGATGGCGTGATGTTCACTAGAATCGAACTCGGTTCAGGGCTCCAAAACCCCCAACGACAGCCAAACGACGGTTCCCCGGGCCCGCTCGAACTTCCAGGAAACCCACTCCATGAAACTTGCCAGTATCAAAGACGGCTCACGCGACGGCCAGCTCAT
>CAIKVZ010000161.1 GCA_903830985.1 uncultured beta proteobacterium | reverse complement strand
GCCTCGGGCAGGAAGGGCGACCACTGCGCGCGCAGGAAGGCGCGCCGGTCCGCGGGCGACAGCACCGGGATGCGGTAGCTCCACGCCTCCTCGCGCAGCGAGCGCGAGTGGCGGTCCGGCGTGATGTGTTTTCTGATGACGGCCAGCGTCTTGCTCTCCCATCGGTGCATGGGCTCCATGCTGGGCGCCGTCAGGCAGTTCACCAACGCGCCGCCGATGCCGCGCTCGTGCGGGCTGCGCCAGATACCGTGGCCGTTCATCTGCTTGAGCGCGCTGTCCAGCGCATCGGCCAGCGCACCCTCGGCCTCGACCCCCAGGTCGGCGTGGTTGCCGATGAGGTCCGAGACGTCGAAGGAATCGTCCTCCAGCCTGAAGGGAGGGCGTGTCCTGCTCGAAGGGGACAGCACCTGCTGCGTCAAGGTGTTGGCCAGGTTCTCGATGTCGTCGGCGATCAGCGTTCCCGCGTAGAGACCGGCCCAGGCGCGGATCCAGGCTGGCGCGTTGCTGCCGTGCATGCCGAACCACTGTGCCTCCTGCTTGTCCATGGGGCGCAGCAGCTGTTGCAGGCCGGTCGCTTGCCCGTAGTAGCGCGACATCATGGAGGAATACGCCACGCCATATTGCCGATGGATGATGGCGTTGATCACCGCGTCAAAGGCCAGATGCCGTGCCGGTGTGAGCGGCTGGCGCCCCTCGGTGTGGCGCAGCAGCACGTGCAGGAACTCGTGCACGATGACGGCCTTGGTGTGCGCCTCGGTCAGGGCGTGCTGGCTCAGAAAGCCCAGGTTCACCAGCAAGCGCGGGCGTGCCTCGCAGGTCACGGCCAGTGTCGGCACCTCGGTGCTGAACTCAACCTGCAGGATGCGCAACGCGGCGCGAATGGCAAAGGGGTTCTCATCGACCAGTTCCTGCAGCAGGGCGTGAAACAGTGCGGGTGTCATTGGTAAAACCCCTGTGCGTCAAACAGATCGACGACACGCGTCAGGCTGCTCAGGGTCCAGATCACGGGGCGCAGCGGATCAAACTGCTGCGCCGTGCACAGACCCAGCATCAACGCCTGCTTCAATACCTCGGCGGGCGGCGCACTCAAGGCGCAGATTGGCTCCAGCGACGGGCGGCACAGGTAGGGCCGGTCCGGTAGACCCAGCGCGCTGCGCAGTTCTTCGGGGCTGCCGTAGCCTTCGTCAATCAACAGGCTGTTGACGAAGTCCAGCGGGTTCTCGCCCGGCAGCAGATGGAAACCCAGACGGATCACGCGCGGGCAGCGAATCTCGCCGTCGTCGCTGCCCAGCAGCGTGCTGCGGATGCGCTCGCGTCGCTGGCGCGAAGGCGGGCCGCCCCAGCCGGCGTTGGCGTGCTGGCTAGGGCGCTGTAGCCCGCGCAGTGGCGAGGGTTCCATCATGATGCAGCCACCTGTTTCTTGAGGAGCTTGGCGCAGGCCTCGATCTCCTTCTCCAGCCCGGTCGGATCTTTCACCTGAACCTGCTCGACCAGACACCACGAGAAGAATTGCCGTGCGCGTTCGGCCCTGGCGCCCGTGAGGTTGCCCAGCACCCTGGCAAACGCGTCGTAGGACGGATGGTGCGGCGCATTCACAGTGCCGCGCTCGTTCCAGGTCACGTCGGCATCCACCGTCAGGATGGGGCTAGCGACGCGGCCCAGGTCGTTGGCGCCTTCCGATCCAAGCGGCAACTTTCCCATGGCTGCAGCGGGGTAGAGCGCGAAGGCAAAGGCCGCGGCGCGGTC
>CAIKVZ010000160.1 GCA_903830985.1 uncultured beta proteobacterium | reverse complement strand
TGGATCGGCCGGTGGGCGAAACCAGGGCCGCGCACTACCTGGGCAGCCATCTGGATCAGCTGCTGAAGATTCGCCAACTCAGCGATGCCGGCGTTTCGCTGGAGCGCATTCGCGAGGTGCTGTCGGGCGAGGTTGCGCCCGTGCCGCTGCGCCAGCGCAAGCCCGGAGCGGTGGAGGTGAGGAGCCATGTGCTCATCGCGCCTGGCTTGGAGTTGCAGATTTCCCCCGAAGACGCCGGCCTTGAGCCCGAGCAGGTGAGGGCGCTGGTGCGCGCCGTGATGAAGGTCTATCAAGATTTACAGGACAAATCCCGATGAGTACAACAATTCAAAAAGAACAAGCCCGGCTTTGCAACGACGACGGCGAGGCGGCCACCCTGCAGTCCGTGCACATCGAGGGCCGGCTCGACGGCCTGTTGCTGCACCTGACCTCGCGTCAGCAGTACCGCAACGACGGCAAGAACAACCTGGAGACGGTATACACCTTCCCTCTGCCCTGGGGTGCGACGCTGCTGGGTCTGAACGCGGAGATCGACGGCCATCGATTGCAGGGCACGGTGCTGGAGAAAAAGCAGGCCACCGAGCGCTACGAGAAAGCGATAGACGCTGGCGACACCCCCATCATGGTGGAGCGCTCGGCGAGTGGCCTGTACACGGCGAATCTGGGCAACCTCAAGCCCGGCGAGTCGGCTGTCATCGAGATCGAATACGCGCAACTGCTGCGCTTCGAGCAGGGCCAGATCCGCATCACCGTGCCCACCACGGTGGCGCCGCGCTATGGCGATGCGCACCGCACCGGCGGCCTGGCGCGGCACGAGTCGGTGGAGGCCAGCCTTTTGGTGGAATACCCGCTGACGCTGCACCTGACGATCACGGGGCAGGCTGCAAAGGCCGCCGTGCAGTGCCCCAGCCACAAGGTGGAAATGCAAAAGCTGGCCGACACGATGTTGGTTTCGCTGAAGCAGGGCGCCTTTCTGGACCGCGACTTTGTGCTGTTGTTGCAGGGCCTGCAGGGCAAGTCCTTTGCCACGGTCACGCCAGACGGCGAGCACTACGCAGTGCTGGCCAGCTACTGCCCGGCGCTGCCGGAGAAGTCGGCCGAGCCGCTGATGCTCAAGGTGTTGGTGGACTGTTCGGGCTCCATGGGCGGCGACAGCATTCAGGCCGCACGCAAGGCCCTGCATGAGGTGCTGAAGGAACTCACCCCCGAGGACTGGATCGGCTACAGCCGCTTCGGCTCCAGCGTCGTGCATGACCTGGCCGGCACAAGGCCGTGTGACGGCGCCATCGTCAAAAAGGTGTCGCACCTGATTGCGGCCACCGAGGCCGATCTGGGCGGCACGGAGATGAATGCGGCGCTGATATCCACTTTCGAGCTCGGCGCGCAGCGCGGCTGGAAGAACCTGTTTGCCGTCTCGCAGGAGCGGGCGCCGCAGCAGGACGTGCTGCTCATCACCGATGGCGACATCTGGGACGTGGAAGAAGTCATCCGCAGCGCGAAAAGCTCGGGGCACCGTGTCTTTGCCGTGGGTGTGGGCAGCGCGCCGGCGGAAAGCCTGCTGCGCGAATTGGCGGAAAAAACCGGTGGTGCCTGCGAACTGGTGTCGCCCAATCAGGATGTGGCCGAAGTCATCCTGCGCACGTTTCGGCGCATGCGTGCCACGCGCAGTTGCGACCTGGCCATCGAATGGGGCCAGGAGCCGGTGTGGCAATCGCCCTTGCCTAAGAGCCTGTTCGCCGGCGACACGGTGCATGTATTTGCGCGACTGGCTCGGACGCCGAACTGGACACCGATGCTGTCGTGGGCCGGTGGCCCTGAGCGCGCACATCTCGCCGCCGCTGATCTGCAGAGTTGCGCCGGGGATAGCTTGGCGCGCATGGGGGCGGCGACGCAGTTGGCGTCAATGCCGTTGGGTCTGCCCAAGTCGGTCACCCCTGAACAGGATGCGCTTCGGCTGGACCTGGCGCTGCGTTACCAGTTGGTGACGGAGCAGACGAATCTGCTGCTGGTGCATGTGCGCGCGGATGGCAACAAGGCCGAAGGGCTGCCGGCCCTGGCGCCGGTGCAGCACATGCAGGCTGCAGGGTGGGGCGGCGTGGGAGCGGTGTTGGGCTGCATGCCAGCTTTCAGCAACAAGCTAGTTTCCTCCAACGTGCCATCGGTGTGGCGGACGTCAAGGGCGATGGCGGCACCGCTGGACGATCCATTCGTATTTCAATGTTGCGATGACTCCGATGGGGACGATGACCTGTCGCGCGAATCCTATGAGGCTGCGGCGTTCCTGCGCAAGGGTCGTGTCGCCACGCCCTTGGCCTTGCTGGAGGCGTTCGACGCCCTGGCACAGTCAACGGGCGCTGAGGCCTGGTTCGGTGACAGGCTCGATGAAC
>CAIKVZ010000159.1 GCA_903830985.1 uncultured beta proteobacterium | reverse complement strand
GCCATCATCCAGAAATTGTCAGAGGCGTACTTCTTGCCCTTGTTGTCGCCAATGCGGATAACGCGCTCGGGTGGCAGGCCGATCTCTTTGGTCCAGATGTCGTAGGCCTCGTCGTCGTCGATGTAAACCGTGGCCCAGAGCTTGTCGGCCGGCAGCTTGTACACCTGGGTCAGCAACTCCCAGGCCCAGGACAAGGACTCGCGCTTGAAGTAGTCGCCAAAACTCCAGTTGCCCAGCATCTCGAAAAAGGTGTGGTGCCGCGCCGTGTAGCCCACGTTTTCCAGGTCGTTGTGCTTGCCGCCGGCGCGCAGACAGGCCTGTACCGACGCGGCGCGAACGTAGGAGCGCTTGTCCGTTCCCAGGAACACATCCTTGAACTGCACCATGCCCGAGTTGGTGAACATCAGCGTCGGGTCATTGCCCGGCACCAGCGGGCTCGAAGCCACGATGGTGTGCCCCTTGGAGGCAAAGAAGTCCAGGAAGATCTGGCGAATATCTGAAACGGAGATGAGCGGTTGAGTGGAGTTCATGATTCTGTGAAACGCGCTGTGCGCCTGGCGGCGGGCTCGTGTGAAGGAGGTCTTGCCAATTTTACCAAGGGCAGTGCCGATGCCCTTGGCGCTGTCAACTCCGTTGCAGGCGGACCTGCCCGACTGTCATTGAACCGGCTATGCTTGCAAATTGACGCCATGCAGGCGCTTGGCATCCATCCACCCGTCAACACTTCAGGTCACGCCATGAACACGAACACATCTCCCCTGTCACTGCTGAAAGACCCCAGCCTGCTCAAGACCGATGCATTGATCAACGGTCAGTGGCTCAAGGGGAGCAGCCGCTTCGACATCCTGGACCCCGCCACGGGCCACAAACTGGCCGATGTCGCCAACCTCGGCCCAGCCGACGCGCAACTCGCGATTGACGCGGCCAACGCGGCTTGGCCGGCCTGGCGCAGCAAGACCGCCAAGGAGCGCAGCATCATTCTGCGCAAGTGGTACGACCTGCTGATGGCGAACCAGGAAGACCTGGGCCGCATCATGACGGCAGAGCAGGGCAAGCCCTTCCCCGAAGCCAAGGGCGAAGTTGCCTACGGCGCCAGCTTTGTTGAATGGTTTGCCGAAGAAGCCAAGCGTGTCAACGGCGAGACCCTGCCGCAGTTCGACAACAACCGCCGCCTCATGGTGCTCAAGCAGCCCATCGGTGTTTGTGCGGCCATCACGCCCTGGAATTTCCCGCTGGCCATGATCACGCGCAAGGTGGCCCCGGCCCTGGCCGCGGGCTGCACCGTGATCATCAAGCCGGCTGAACTCACACCCCTGACGGCCCTGGCCGCCGCCGAACTGGCCATCCGCGCCGGCATCCCGGCAGGCGTGCTGAACATGATCAGCGCCGATTCCGCCAACTCCATTGCCGTGGGCAAAGTGCTGTGCGACAGCCCGGTGGTGCGCCACATCAGCTTCACCGGTTCCACCGAAGTGGGCCGCATCCTGATGGCGCAATCGGCGCCGACGGTGAAGAAGATGTCGCTGGAACTCGGAGGCAATGCGCCCTTCATCGTGTTCAACGACGCTGACATTGACTCGGCCGTCGACGGCGCCATGGCCAGCAAGTACCGCAACGCCGGACAGACCTGCGTCTGCGCCAATCGCTTCTATGTGCAGGACGGCGTGTACGACGAGTTCGTCGCCAAATTCGCCGCCAAGGTGAAGGCGCTCAAGGTTGGCAACGGCTTTGAAGACGGCGTGGTGCAGGGCCCGCTGATCGAGGACGCGGCCATTTTGAAGGTGCAAAACCACGTGGCCGACGCGCTGGCCAAGGGCGGCACGCTGGTGGTCGGCGGCAAGAAACTGGCCGGGCAGTTCTTCGAACCCACGGTGATCGCCAACGCCAGCGCCGACATGCTGTGCGCGCGCGAAGAAACCTTCGGCCCCTTTGCACCGGTGTTCCGCTTCAGCACGGAACAGGAAGCCGTCGACGCCGCGAACAACACCGAGTTCGGCCTGGCGAGCTATTTCTACAGCCGCGACGTGGGCCGCATTTTCCGCGTCAGCGAGGCGCTGGAGTACGGCATGGTGGGCATCAACGTGGGCATTCTGGCTTCGGAGCACGTGCCCTTCGGCGGCGTCAAGCAATCCGGTCTGGGGCGCGAAGGCTCGCACCATGGCATGGACGACTATGTGGAAATCAAGTACCTGTGCATTGGTGACATCCTGAAGTAAACGTCGCAGCCAACGCAAAAGAGCCGGTAGATCTTGCGATCTCCCGGCTCTTTTTTGCGGGCTACAAGCCCTGCCGCCGCGCCGGGCCGCCCCAAGCAAGGGGTTATTGGGGTCAGACGCCAATTTTGCTGCGGCGCAAGGCGCCGCCCCCTGCGGGGGAGCCGTAGGCTCGTCAAATTTGGACTCTGACCCCAAAAACCCTACACGGAGTGAAAAGCGTGGGGGCAATATCTCAGCGGAACGACTTCTTGGCAGCGTCGCGCGGCACGAACACCTTGCCACCGCCGTTCGAGGGCCGGCCAAAGGCGGGCTTGCGCGGTGCGTACTCGGAACGCGGCGCAAAGCCGTCGGCCGGGCCGGCATTGCCGCCGCCGAAGCCGCCACGGGGACCGGCATCGCGCCCGGCGAAACCGGCATCGCGTCCGGCGAAGTTGCCTTCACCGCGTGGCACATAAGCGGGGCGGCTGTTGCCGGGGAAACCGCGCTGCGCATCGGGGAAGCCGCGCTGACCATCAGGGGCTGGGCCGCGGGCGTTGCGGTCGTTGAAACCGCCACCGAAGCCGCCGCCGGGAGGACGACCGGCGAAGCCGCCACGGGCCGGCGGACGGCTGTCGCGCGAGAAACGGTCATTGCCGCCACGGTTGTCGCGGTCGCTGAAATTGCCACCGGGACGCGAATCGGGCACGCGCACCTTGGGCTCCAGGCCCGGAATCGCTTCGGCCTTGAATTGCTGGCGCGTGTAGGACTCGATGTCGGAGATGCGGCGACGGTCGCGCAGCTCGGCCATGGTCACGGCAATGCCGTCACGCCCGGCGCGTCCGGTGCGGCCGATGCGGTGCGTGTAGTCCTCGGCCTTCATCGGAAGGCCGAAGTTGAACACGTGGCTCACGCTGGGCACGTCCAGACCGCGTGCGGCCACGTCGGTTGCGACCAGGATCTGCACCTGACCTTGGCGGAAGGCCATCAGGCGGCGATTGCGCAGGCCCTGGCTCAGGGCGCCATGCAAGGCCACAGCCGAGAAGCCGTCCTGTTGCAGGTCGTTGGCCAGGCCGTCACACTCGATCTGCGTGCTGGAGAAAACGATGGCCTGGGCCATGGTGGTGTCGCGCAGCCAGTGGTCCAGCAGCTTGCGCTTGTGCTGCAGGTTGTCGGCCCAATGCAGGATCTGCTTGATATTCTGGTGCTTCTCTTGCGGCGAATCGATCTGGATGCGCTGGGGTTCGCGCATCACGCGCTGCGCCAGTTGCTGGATGCGCGGCGCAAAGGTGGCGCTGAACATCATGGTCTGCTTGCGCTCGATGGTGAGCTGATTGACTTCGGCGAGGTCATCGGAGAAGCCCAGGTCCAGCATGCGGTCGGCTTCGTCGACCACCAGGAATTGCACCTGGTCGAGCTTGATCTGCATGGAGCGTTGCAGGTCCAGCAGGCGGCCGGGGGTGGCAACCACCAGGTTGGCGTTCTGCAGCTTGGCGATCTGCAACTGGTAAGGCATGCCGCCCACCACATTGGCAATGCGCAGGCCACGGCAATGCTTCACCAGGTCGATGGCGTCATGCGCCACCTGCTGCGCCAACTCACGCGTCGGGCACAGTATCAGCGCACCAGGAGCGGCAGCCTTGAAGTTGCGCGGGTTCGTCGGGTCCTTGCGCTTGTCGCGCTTGGGAGGTGCTTCGCCCTTGGCGGCGGCTTCGGCAGCAGCGCGCTCGTACTGGGCGCGTTCCTCGGCTTGCGCCTGGGCTTCCTGTTGCAGCAGCGTGTGCAGCACAGGCAGCAGGAAAGCGGCGGTCTTGCCGCTGCCGGTCTGGCTGGAAACCATCAGATCGGTGAACCGCGCGCCGCCTTGCTCGCCGTTGCCGGCTTGCATCGCCAGGGGCACGGTCTTGATCTGCACCGTGGTGGGCTGGGTGAAGCCCAGATCGGCCACGGCTTGCAGCAGTTCGGGTGCCAGGCCCATCAGGGCAAAGCCGTTGGGCGTGGTGTCAACCACGGCCGCCTCGACTTCGTTCAGGCCTTCAGTCGGCTCGGAGAATTCGGGTGTCGCCTGGGCATGGGCCTCGGCAACAAATGAATCGTTGGAAAGGGATTGTGCAGGCGCAATTTCGCCAGCAACGTCAAAAGAGTCGTTCATGTATTAATACTCACACGCAAGCCCCGCAACAGGTGTGCAGGTGCTCCGTCAATGGTTAAAAAACATCAACCATCAACCGAAGCTCAGCACCGGTGGTCCGGTGCGGTTGACTCCATTGTTGGAGTCCAAGGTGTGAAGGGAGATGCGCAATTGCGCCTGTATTTCAAGCGCAGCCTTCGATTATCACATAGATTCGGGTTTCTACCTAATTTATTCTTCAAGCGGCTTTTTCAGTACGAATGAAGTCCAGCCGGTAGTGTTCCAGTTCGTCGATGGATTCATGCACGTCGGCCAACGCTGTGTGGCGCTGCTGCTTCTTGAAGCCGCTGTAGACGTCGGGCCGCCAGCGCTTGGCCAACTCCTTGAAAGTGCTGACATCGACGTTGCGGTAATGGAAAAACGCCTCCAGCTTGGGCATGTACTTGACCAGAAAGCGCCGGTCCTGACTGATGCTGTTGCCGCACATGGGCACCTTGCCCTTGGGCGCGTAATGGGCGAGAAACGCCAGCGTCAGGGCCTCGGCCTCGGCCTCGGTGACGGTCGAAGCCTTGACCTTGTCGATCAAGCCGCTCCTGCCATGCGTGCCCTTGTTCCAGGCGTCCATCC
The DNA here is from genome assembly GCA_903830985.1 of uncultured beta proteobacterium. Lineage (GTDB taxonomy): Bacteria > Pseudomonadota > Gammaproteobacteria > Burkholderiales > Burkholderiaceae_C > CAIKVZ01. Next base: position 30,561 of record CAIKVZ010000159.1, on the reverse strand, counting down.
GGTCGAGTTGCTCGTCGGACTGGTGAATCACGAACACCGGCCCCTCGATGCGCGGCTCCAGATTCGGCCCGGTCACGATCACGGCGATCTCCAGCAGGCGGTCCACGTCGGGCTCAAGCCCGGTCATTTCGCAGTCAAGCCAGATCAGGTTCTGGTCGGATTTTTTTAAAGTGAGGATGTTTTCAGCCATGGCGTCGATTGTCACCGATGACCTACACTCTGCGCCCATGCCTTCGCCCTTCTCTGCCTCTTTGATGTTCACCTGTGTTTTCGCCGCCCTGCTGGTGCTGGGTCTGCTCGTGAGGTTCTGGTTGGCGTCCCGGCAGATTCGGCATGTGGCCCGGCACCGCTCCGAGGTGCCCGCCGCCTTTGTGCAAAACATCACCCTGGCAGCACACCAAAAAGCCGCCGACTACACCCTGGCCAAGACGCAATTCGGACTGCTGGAACTGGCCTGGGGAACAGCGGCGCTGCTGGGCTGGACGCTGCTGGGCGGGCTCGACGTACTGAACCAGGCTCTGCTGGGCTGGCTCGGTGGCGGTATGCCTCAGCAACTCGCCCTGCTGCTGGCGTTCGCGCTGATCAGCGGCGTGCTCGACCTGCCTTTGACGCTGTACCAGACCTTTGTGCTGGAACAGCGCTTTGGTTTCAACAAGATGAGTTTCGCGCTCTGGCTGGCTGATCTGGCCAAGTCATCGGTTCTGGGCGCTGTCATCGGCCTGCCCCTGGCCGCGCTGATCATTTGGCTCATGGGCGCGGCCGGCCAACTCTGGTGGCTCTGGGCCTGGATCGTCTGGACCGGTTTCAACCTGCTGCTGCTGTTGATCTACCCGACCTTCATCGCGCCATTTTTCAACAAGTTTCAGCCGCTGGAAGACGAGGTACTCAAGGCGCGCGTCACGGCCTTGATGCAGCGCTGCGGATTTTCCGTGCAAGGTTTTTTTGTCATGGATGGCAGCAAGCGCAGCGCCCACGCCAACGCCTATTTCACCGGCCTTGGCGCCTCCAAGCGCGTGGTCTTCTTCGACACCCTGCTGGCCAAGCTGGCGCCGGGTGAGGTCGACGCCGTGCTGGCGCACGAGTTGGGTCACTTCAAGCACAAGCATGTGCTCAAGCGCATGCTGTCGCTGTTTGCCATGAGCCTGCTGGGCTTCGCCCTGCTGGGTTGGCTGAGTTGCCAAGCCTGGTTTTTCACCGGCTTGGGCGTACGGCCCAATCTGATGGGCCTGCCCCTGGCCGGCGTCAACGCTCCGACCGACGCACTGGCCCTGCTGCTGTTTGCGCTGGCCATGCCCGTGGCCAGTTTCTTCGTATCGCCGCTGTTTGCGCAGGTATCGCGCAAGCACGAGTTCCAGGCCGACGCCTACGCCGTAGCCCACACCAGCGGCACGGACCTGGCCCGGGCCTTGCTCAAGCTGTACGAGGACAATGCGTCAACGCTGACGCCCGACCCGGTCTATGTCCGTTTTTATTACTCCCACCCAGCGGCGTCCGAGCGCCTGACCCGAATGAGTACACACTTTGGTTGAGCGCATCGTTCTGGACCCCGGACTGGTGGTGGCGAGCTTCGGCCGCCACGTGCTGGTGGAAACGCCTGAAGGTCGGCGTCTGATCTGCCATCCGCGCGGCAAGAAAAGCCAGACCGTCGTGGGCGACCAGGTGCTATGGCTGGCGACTGCCGACGAAGGGACCATCGAAAAGATCGAGCCCAGGCGCAACATCTTCTACCGCCAGGACGAAGTACGCACCAAGTCCTTCGCCGCCAATCTGGACCAGGTGCTGATCCTGATTGCAGCCCAGCCCGAGTATTCGGAAAGCCAGTTGTCACGCGCCCTGATCGCGGCCGAGGCGCAAGGCATCACCCCGCTGATTGCCTTGAACAAGAGTGACCTGCGCGAACCCTACGAGCGCGCCTGGCAACGGCTGGCGCCCTATCGGCGTATGGGCTACGCCATGCTGCCCTTGGCGCTCAAACCGGCGTCGGACGCCGGCGCCACGGGGGAAAATTCTGCTCAGTTACTGATGCAACATCTGGCCGGAAAAGTCACGCTGGTGCTGGGCCCTTCGGGCTCAGGCAAAAGCACGCTGATCAACCGGCTTGTGCCCGATGCCCGGGTGCTGACGGGTGAAATTTCCCAGGCGCTGAATTCGGGCAAACACACCACGACCAGTACCACCTGGTACTGGGTTGACTCCGAGCGGAGCACGGCGCTGATCGACTCACCGGGTTTTCAGGAATTTGGCCTGCAGCACATTGCACCCATGGACCTGGCGGGCTGCATGCCCGACATCGCGATGCATGCGAAAAACTGCAAGTTCTACAACTGCACCCACCTGCATGAGCCGGGATGTGGCGTGATCGCGGCAATACAGCCTGATGAACTGCAAACTGGCATCAGCGATCGACGCTACAAAATCTACAGCACGCTGTTCGCCGAGTTGTCGCAACCAGCGCGGTACTGAACCTCAGGCGTTGTGCCAAGGTTTGACCGGCAAGACTTCAACCCAGCAGCCGCGCCAGCGTGAGCAGTGCGAGCAACACCAGCCACATCACGACCGTGCGCCAGACGAGTCCGACCACGCTGCGCAGGTGGGCCAGTTCGGGTTCTCTGCCGTCGGTCGACTCGCTGTCCAGATCCAGCGCCTCCGCGGAAATTCCGGCTTGCGCAGGGGCGGCAAAGGAGCTCTTCAATGCCTCGCCGCCCAGGCGCACATTGATGGCGCCGGCGGTGGCCGCGAGGATGACGCCGTCGTTGTCCTGCGGATGGCGCAGCACGTAATTGCGCCAGGCGTCGATGGCATCCTCAAAACTTCCCACCACGGCAAAACCGAGGGCCGTGATGCGTGCCGGCAGCCAGTCAATCAACCACCAGGCTTGCAAAGCCGCCGACTGCAGTGCCGGGCTGACGGGTTGCTGCTGGGTCACGGCCTGGTACTTCCAGTAGCGTGCGACAAATTCGCTGAGGCGGTACATCACCGCACCGGCCGGCCCTAAACCGAGGGCGGCCAGGATGGAAAACCAGCACAGCACGCCAAACACGTGGCGGTGCGCCGCCAGCACGGAGTACTCAATCACATGGCGCACGATTTCGCGCTTGGGCAGTTCGCTCGCGTCCACCTGCTGCCAAAGCGCCAGCAACTCGCGCGCACGCGCTTCATCCCCAGCGTCCAGGGCGTCGCGAATATCGGTGAAGTGGTGGCTGAACTGCCGAAAGCCCAGCGTGAGGTAGAGCACCACGACGCTCCACAGAACGGCAAACGGCCAACCGGCAAACCAGAGCAGCAGCCAATGCACGCCCAGAGCAACGGCCGACGGCAGCAGCACGGCCAGCACCCAGGCCAGGCCACCGTGGTGGGCCCGTCCGGTATCGAAGTTTCGGCGCACCCAGCGCGACCAGGCGCGCAAAGCGGCGTACACCGGGTTGCCGCGTGCCAGCGGGCGAACCTGCTCCAGCAGCAGGGCAAACAGGATGGCGAAAAAACTCATGGTCCGATGATAGCGGCAGCATCCTCAGGAATCTGGCCACCTCGATGAATCAATCAGGCGGCCAGAAAACGGTAAAAGTTGCGCAGCATGCCGGCCGTGGCACCCCAGATGTAGTGCTCTTTGCCCGTCGCCGCATCGTGGTAGGGCATGGAATACCATTCGCGTTGCACGCCCTGCCAGTCGAGCCGGTGGCGCTGGTGGTGGGCGGGGTTCATCAGAAATTCCAGCGGCACCTCGAACGCGTCAGCCACCTCGATCGGGTTGGTCTGCAAGGTGAAACCCGGATCGACCAGACCCACCACCGGGGTGATGACAAAAGCCGAACCGGTCGTGTAGATCGGCAGTGCACCCAGCACCTGTACGAATTCGGGGGCCAGACCCACCTCTTCATTCGCCTCCCGCAGCGCGGTGGCAGCAGCGTCTGCGTCGGTCGGGTCGGCCTTGCCGCCGGGGAAGGCAATTTGACCGGAATGGGTGGACATGTGGGCAGTTCGCTGCGTCAGCAGGACCGTTGGCTGATCGCGCCAGGCGCCGCGCATCACGATGGGCAACAGCACGGAGGCATTCGCTTGCACGCGGTCGGAAAACCGTTTCTCCAGCAGAATCTCGGGCTGCCAAGTCGGCGGCGCAGCAAAACGCTGCTGCAAGGCCTGCGGCAAAAGCCACTGCGCAGCCACGGCCGGCAAGTGACTGTCAATGCCCACCACCGGCACCTGGCGCGGGTCAAAATTGGGCAGTGACGATGGAGCTGAATTGGCGCGGGCCGACATGTTGGACTCCCAATGAAAAAAACCGCCACCAGCCTGCGCTGTGGCGGTTTTCTACCAGTGAAAAGCTGGAATTTACGCGGCGGCCACCGGAGCAACAGCCTTGATGCGGTTCGGCAGCTTTTCCTTGATACGTGCCGACTTGCCGCTGCGATCACGCAGGTAGTACAGCTTGGCACGGCGCACATCGCCGCGGCGCTTGACTTCGATGCCGGCGATCAATGGGCTGTACAACTGGAACGTACGCTCGACGCCTTCGCCGCTGGAGATCTTGCGCACGATGAAGCCGCTGTTCAGGCCGCGATTGCGACGGGCAATCACCACGCCTTCGTAGGCCTGGACGCGCTTGCGCGTACCTTCGACCACGTTCACGCTGACGATGACCGTGTCGCCGGGTGCGAAGTCAGGGATGGTCTTGCCGATGCGGGCAATTTCTTCCTGCTCGAGTTCTTGGATCAGATTCATGATTTCCTTACACGTTCTTGGGCGCGCCAGCGTCGGGATTGACACAAAGGGCCTTCCAGACCATCAAAAAGATGCCAGAAGACGGCCGACCAGAGGATCGTTAGCCTTTGATTATAGCGCGCCAGGAAGATGCCGCAAAACGGCTTCGTCCTGAGCGTTCAAGTGTCCCGCTGCGCGCGCCTGCGCAACAAGATCCGGCCGGTGCGCCGAGGTTATTTCCAGGCGACGATCCCTGCGCCAGCGCTCGATCTGGGCGTGATGGCCGGACAGCAGCACGGCGGGAACCGGAACGCCCTCCCAAGCCTCGGGGCGGGTGTAATGCGGGCAATCGAGCAGACCATCCAGCGCCGGGTTGAAACTGTCCAACTGGTGACTGCCGGCGTCGTTGAGCACGCCGGGCTGCAATCGGGCCACGGCGTCGAGCAATGCCATGGCAGCAATTTCGCCGCCGGACAGGACAAAGTCACCCAGACTGATCTGGCAGTCCACGTGAGTGTCAATGAAGCGCTGGTCCAGACCTTCGTAGCGTCCGCAGACCAGCACCGCGCCCACGCTGTTCGACCAATGTTCGACGCCCGCGTGCTTGAGCGGCTCACCGATCGGGGAAAAAAGCACCACCGGCGCCATGTCCTGCCGCTGCTCGCGGATGGCGTTCAGGGCCCGCACCAGCGGCTCGATCATCATCACCATGCCTGGGCCGCCGCCGAACGGTCGATCGTCGACGCGCCGGTAATTGCCGCAAGCGAAGTCGCGCGTATTCCACAGCCGAACGTCGACGCTTTTTGACTCGAACGCGCGCCGGGTCACGCCGGTGACGAGGAACGGCGCAAACAGTTCTGGAAACAGGGTAATGACATCGAAGCGCATGAGGCAAATCTCAACAGCTTGTATACAAGGTGGAACGCAGCTCGAACAGTTGGGGACAGTACAAGACTCGCTTCGCGTCCGCCTGGTCTGCCCCAGCAGTTTCAGTAGTCCGGTTGCCAGTCGACGGTGATGCGCCGCTGCGCCAGACTGACATCGTCTACAAATTTGGCGACGAAGGGGATCATGCGCTCCACGGACTTGGCAACACCAGCCTCGTTCAATTCTTCGGCCGACAAAACCAGCACGGTCTGCGGACCTGTGGCCAGCAGTTCAGCGACCCGGCCCAGTGCCACGCCTTCGCGGTTCACCACGTCCAGACCGATCAGGTCGATCCAATAGAACTCATCCTTGGCCGCGGTGGGAAAATTGGTACGTGCGATGAAGATGCGCGCGCCGCGCAAGGCCTCCGCGGCAGTGCGATCGTCCACCTCGTGCGCGCTGGCGACAACGGTGCCGGAATGTTCTTTTGCTTCGCGAAGGCGTAGCACCTGCGTGCCGACAAAGGTTTTTGCGCCTTTTTCAGCAGGCAACAGATACCAGCGTTTGGAAGAAAACAGCGCCTCGGGGTCAGCACTGTAGGGCAGGACCTTGAACCAGCCCTTGATGCCCCAGGCATCCGCAATGCGCCCAACCTCAACCGCATCCGCCGGCAATTCGGCGGCTTCAAGTCCGGGCAACACGGGTAACACCTTATGCGTCAGAGTCACAGGAAGAACCGATGACCCCAAGCCTCAATGGAATCAAGCGGCCTTTTTGGCGGCTTGCTGGATCAGGCGCTCCACCGTAGGCGAAGCCTGGGCACCAACGCTCTTCCAGTAGGTCAGACGGTCTTGCGCCAGACGAATGCTTTCTTCGTTGGCCGTGGCGATCGGGTTGTAAAAACCTATACGCTCAATGAACCGGCCGTCACGGCGGGTACGCTTGTCGGCGACGACGATATTGAAAAACGGGCGAGCTTTTGCGCCGCCACGGGCGAGTCGAATGACGACCATGATTTATCCTTCAGTAGGCGGACCGATTCAATAGAATTCGGCAGCCATTTAGTTCAGCGTTGAGACACGCGGCGTGGCCACCCGGCCAGCCACACGCTGAAGAGCTTTCCATTATAACCTTGAAGAAAAACATGCCCATCATCCGCCCCAGCAGCGACACCGATATCGAGGCCATCACCGCCATTTACCAGCACCACGTGCTGACAGGGACGGGGACTTTCGAAACCGAGCCCCCCCAGGCGGCAGAAATGGCGCAGCGCCGCTCCGACGTGCTCGCCAAGGGCCTGCCCTACCTGGTGGCGCAGCAAGGGGACAAGATCCTGGGGTTTGCCTACTGCAACTGGTTCAAACCCCGTCCTGCCTACCGTTTTTCGGCCGAGGACTCGATTTACCTCGCGCCGGACGCCGCTGGCAGCGGTACCGGGCGAGCTCTGTTGGCAGAACTGGCGCTGCAGGCCGAGCGTGCGGGATTGCGCAAGCTCATTGCGGTGATCGGCGATTCGTCCAATGCCGGCTCCATCGGCGTGCACCGAAGCGTGGGCTTCACGCCCGTGGGTGTGCTCAAGTCCTGCGGCTGGAAGTTCGACCGCTGGCTGGACGTGGTGATGATGGAAAAGTCGCTGGGGCTGGGCGATACGCAGCCACCCGAGGCTGTTTAGAACAGCCCCAGGCTGAGCCAGTACGCCACTGCCGCGACAAAGGCGGTGGCGGGGATGGTGAAGATCCAGGCCCAGATGATCATGCCGGCCACACCCCAGCGCACGCCGCTGGCGCGCTGGGCGGAACCGACCCCTACGATGGCACCCGTGATGGTGTGCGTCGTGGAAACGGGAATGCCCATGATGGTCGCAGCAAACAAGGTGATGGCTCCGCCGGTTTCGGCGCAAAAGCCGCCCACGGGTTTGAGCTTGGTGATTCTCTGTCCCATGGTCTTGACGATGCGCCAGCCGCCGAACATGGTGCCGGCGGCGATGGCCGTGTAGCAGCAGACAATGGTCCAGGTGGGGGGCGACTTATCGGTGGACGCGGCGTAGCCGGTGGCAATCAACAGCATCCAGATGATGCCAATGGTCTTTTGCGCATCGTTGCCGCCGTGTCCCAGGCTGTAAGCGCCGGCCGAGACCAATTGCAGACTGCGAAACCAGCGGTCCACGCGCGACGGCGTGGAGCGGCGAAAGCCGATTGCCACCAGCACCATCATCAGGTTACCCAGCACAAAGCCGAGCAGAGGCGAGACAAAAATGAAAATCACGGTGCGCATGATCCCGGAACTGACCAGCGACCCCGCCCCCGCCTTGGCCAGCACGGCGCCCACGATGCCGCCTATCAGTGCATGGGATGAACTGCTTGGAATACCGTAATACCAGGTGATGAAGTTCCAGCTGATGGCGCCGATCAGCGCGCCGAAAACCACATGCACATCCACCACGCCTGGGTCGGCAATGCCCTTGCCCACCGTCGCCGCCACCGTCATCTGGAAAATGAAGATCGCTACCAGGTTGAAGAACGCGGCAAAAACCACGGCCTGACCAGGCTTCAAAACACCGGTGGAAACCACCGTCGCAATCGAGTTGGCGGCGTCATGAAACCCGTTCATGAAATCGAACGCCAGCGCCAGCGCCACCAACATCACCACCACCCACAGCGCCACGTGTACCGTTGTCATGTTCGGCTCCGGGGCTTCAGGAATTTTCGAGGATGATGCCCTCGATGACGTTGGCCACGTCTTCGCACTTGTCGGTGATGGTCTCGAGCAACTCGTAAATCGCCTTGAGCTTGATGAGCTCGCGCACATCGGGTTCCGAACGGAACAGTTTGCTCATGGCGGAGCGCATGACGCGGTCGGCATCCGACTCGAGGCGGTCGATTTCCTCGCAGGTCTTGAGCGCGGCCTCGGCGGTTCCTGGATCAGCCACCTTGGCCAGCAGGTACACGGCGTCCTTGACACGCTCGCAGCATTTGACGCTCAGGTCGGTCAGTCGAGTGATCTCCTCGGTCATGTGGTGCACGTCGTACAGCGCCATGGTTTCGGCAGAATCCTGGATCAGGTCACAGACATCGTCCATGGTGTTGATCAGCGTGTGGATCTGCTCGCGGTCGATGGGCGTGATGAAGGTCTTGTGCAGGGCCTTGTTCACATCGTGCGTCACGCGGTCGGCGGCGCGCTCGGCGTAATCCACTTCCTGGTTGTATTTTTCCCGCAGGTGCGGGTCACTGTAATTCTGCACAAGCTTGGAGAAGGCCTGGGCGGCTTCCACGATGCGGTCGGCATGCTGGTTGAACATCTCGAAAAAATTGCCTTCGCGTGGCAGCAACTTGGCAAACAGCATGGAGTCTCCTCAAACTAATAAATGTCGGTTTCGTGGCATTTGCATGACACTCCAGCGAGTTTAACCGCCGCGAAAAATGAAATACACGGCGCCCACCAGGCACAGGCCCGCCCACACGTAATCGAGTTTGAAAGGCTCGTCCAGATTGAGCATGGCGAAGGGCACAAACACGCACAGCGTGATCACCTCCTGCATGATCTTGAGTTGCCCCACCGAAAACCCCGCTTGCTGAAATCCGATGCGGTTCGCCGGCACCTGCAGCAGGTACTCGAACAGGGCGATGCCCCAACTCACCAAGGCGGCAAGGTACCAGGGGACGGTGGCCAGATTCTTCAGGTGCCCGTACCAGGCCATGGTCATGAACACGTTGGACGCGACCAGCAGCAAAATGGTTTGCAGGGAAAGCGGGATGGATTGAAGCCAGGACATGCGGACATTATCGGTACTCTGCAACGTTAGACTTGGCGCCAACCCAAGCCCTCCATGAAGCACCTCAAGTCCCTGCTGCGAAACCTTGTCTTTGCCGTCGTTGCCGCCATCGTGCTGTTTGAAGAATGGGGCTGGGAGCCGCTGGCAGCCCTGTTTGCCCGCCTTTCCCATCTGCCATTGTGGGCCTGGATGGAGCGAAAAATATCGCGCTTGCCGCCGTGGGGCGCTCTGCTTATTTTTGCTGTCCCGATGCTCGCCCTGCTGCCCGTGAAGTTGGCCGCGCTCTACCTGTTTGCACATGGGCGCGCGAGCCTGGGTCTGGTGCTGCTGTTGAGCGCAAAACTGCTGGGCACGGCCGTGCTGGCGCGCCTGTTCCAGTTGACGCAACCTGCCCTCATGCAAATTGCCTGGTTCGCCCATTGGTACCCTCGCTGGAAGGCCTGGAAAGATGGGCTGATCGCACAGATGCACCATTCCGCGCCCTGGCGCTGGGGCCAGCAAATCAAGACCAGCGCCAAGGACTGGTGGGCGACGCTGCGGGTCGGCAAGTAGGAAGAAGTCCTACGCCGCACCTGCGCTGCGTCCCACACACAAATGTGACAGGCCCCCAACGCGCCGTTGATCCCGCACCTGACTTCATCATCGAGGTGGCCTGTTTAAAGTGAACACATTCCCTGCCGCCAAGGTCCTGGCGACTGCAAAGAGGGTCAATTCACTGCCCAACGGAGCTGCACCATGCAAGTCCAACGCCCATCAGTCTTTGAAGAACTTAAATTGGTCGACGCGCTGGTTGACCAACGAACAGAGCCCGCCATGGTTGAAGAGCGCCTGCCGTTCACGGTCCGTGTGGTTAGCAGCGAAGAGGATCTGCGCAAGGCAGTGGGCGTGCGGCACAACGCCTACGCCAGGCACATGCCGGAGTTTGCCGAGTCACTCGCGGTTCCGGAAGATGACGACTTGGAAAGTGACAATGTCGTGCTGATTGCCGAGTCCAAGTTGGATGGCACAGCACTGGGAAGCGTGAGAATTCAAACAAATCTCGACAGACTGCTGAGTGTCGAAAATTCGGTGGACCTGCCACCTTGGCTACAACGGCGTCCACTCGCCGAGGTGCGTCGTTTGGGCGTCGCACAAGGCACGTCCGGGCGCTTGGTGAAAATGATCTTAGTCAAGGCGTCATTTTTGTTCTGCGAGCGCAACGCCGTCGAATGGGCCGTGCTCGCGGCGAGACCTCCGCTTAATACGGGCTACGAAAAACTCATGTTCAGTGACATTCTTGGTGGTGAAACATTTGTTCCACTGCCAAGAGCCAACAACGTGCCTCACCATGTCATGGCGTTTGAAATAGCAACCGGCAAGGCGCGCTGGACCGCAGCCAACCATCCCATGCTGAAATTTTTCTCCTACACGAATCATCCAGATATCGACGTTGGCACGCCACTTGTGGCGAGCGGAACTCGAGACATCACACGCCGATCGACCGACCCCGTTGCAGCTTACAGCCCAGGCGCTGCGTGAATTTCGACTGCGGATCGCTGAAAGCCCTGGATCACGTTATCCTATGAGCCCTGATAAGCTTAGGCCAGTCACGGTCCTTTTTCCGCAATTCTGCGGAAGGCCGCGCTCCAGCCCAATTGGAACAAGTTTTGAGACGAATTCAGTCGATTTTCGATTTGACGCCCGGTCGCATCACCAAGGTTCTGGACGCATTGGTTGCGCTGCTGACAGTGTTTGTTGTACCACTCGCGATCGCCTTGATTTCGATAGCGGCCCTCACCTTGTGGGACGACCTTTATTCCGCGCAAGCAGAGCGCACCGTGGAATTGCGAGCGCTAACCCAGTCAGACGTATCGCTGTCGCCCGCTGACGCATTGCGCCAATTGGCGTCAATACCGGCAACACGCTATTACGACACGAGGCTTTCCGAAGCACCGGTATGGTTCAGCTTCACCGCGCCCCTTGCGTCCGACAAGTCCTTGCTAGTTGAATTTCCTTCGCGTCATGCGGTTCGCATGGCCTGTTGGGAAGGTGCCGGATCGCACTCGCTGGGCGACTCTACGGATGGGGCCATTGTCTCCATCAAAGCCGGTTTTGCACTCAAATTGCAGCACCCAGGCGCAGAGATCGTCTGTCAGACTGCCTTTGTCGGACCCGCTCGTTTAAGCGCCGACCTGTGGACCAGCGAGCAACTCGACATTTCAAGCCGCGACTACCACCGGAAATCCGGGCTGATCGACGGTGGGTTGATGGTGCTGGCATTCTTTGTCCTCGTCACAGCCCTGATCAATCGCCAGAGCCTGTACTTGCTGTTTGCCGCTTGGCTGCTGGTAACAGTTCGGCTCAGCGCCACATCAGGCGGTTGGGATGACCAGTGGCTCAACCACGCGGTCCCGGTCGATTGGTTATCACAAGGTCGGTCCATCACGCGCGCTGTCTGGGCGCTGCTGACGGTGACCTTGCTCAAGGCGCTCTTTCAGGATGATTTGGAGCGGACCCGCACGGGCGCATTGATAGGCACCGGCCAGTGGCTTTGTTTGACGCTCATTATCGCCGCCGTACTGATGCCTCGCAGTCTGTTTTTACCAACCATGTGGGTCATCGGGGGTGCCACACTTTTGCTGGTGACGTTCAGCATGGTCCGGATCATTTATACGGTTCGTTCGCGGGTTGCGCTTTGGTACGGCGCTTCACTGGCGATCACGGCGATTTCCACGCTCGCGGAAATCATTGCAGCAGCCTATGGAACTCGCGGCCTCATCGGTTCGGCCAACAGCGTCGCTGCGGCCCTCGCCTCCGGCCTCCTCGCATCCTTTGCCATCGCAGAGCAAATGCGCCAGGAACACCAGCAGCGCCTGGAGGCACAAGCCGAACTGCAGCAAACTTTCGCAGCCGTGCCCGTGGGGCTGTTTTCGCTCGACATGGAGGGGCGCTTTCTGAGTGCCAACCCGGCCCTGCTGAAAATGCTGCAGTGCAAATTGCAGGATGTGCTGAACACCGCCTGGCACAAGTATTTCAACATGGACACCTGGACCCGTTTGCAACAACTGGTGCACGGCCTGAGCGACGGCGAGTTGGAGATACAGGAACACGTCATGCCGCTTGGGGGCGCGGCGCGCTCCTACCTGGTCAAGGCCAGCCTGGCACGCGGCAAGATCGAAGGCTCGCTGCAAGACGTGACGGAAAAGGTCAGAGCCACAGGCCACCTGCAGTTCCTGGCCGACAACGATTCACTGACACGCTCCCTGAACCGCCGCGGCATCGAAAAAGAACTGGAACTCGCCATGTCACGCCTCGAGGCCGGACAGCCGCTGGCATTGGCCTACCTGGATCTGGACCGGTTCAAGCTGATCAACCATTTGTATGGCCGAAACGTCGGCGACGAAGTGCTGCAGCACGTGTGCACCCGGGCCAACAACGTGCTGTCGCGCAGCATGCACATGGGGCGCCTGGGCGGTGACGAATTTTTGCTGGTACTGCCCGACACGCAGATCGAACTGGCCACACTGATCTGCCGACGCATCATCGCCAGTCTGAGCGGGCGGCCCTACGACATCGACGACAAGGCGTTTCACGTCAGGGGCTCCATCGGGCTGATCGAAGTATCACCGGGCACCAGCATCCAGGACGCGATCTCGACCGCGGACCGGGCATGCCGCGAGGCCAAGGCGGGCAGTGGCGAAGGGCTGGTGGTGTACGAAAAAACCTCACCCGCTTTCCTGGATTACGAGGCCGAGATCAAACTGGTGGCGCTGCTGTCTCAGCCCAATCTCACGGACAACCTCTACCTGGCGATGCAACCCATCATGTCATTGTCCGCGCCGCATGATTCGCTGAACTTCGAGGTCTTGTTGCGCATGCTCGATCCGCAAGGTGTGCCGATTCGCACCGATCACCTGATCAAAGCGGCTGAAAGCAGCGGCCGCATGGGTGTGATCGATCGCTGGGTTCTGTCCACCACCCTGGCCTGGTTGAACAAGAATTACACCAAGCTCTCGCACACCAAGTTCATTTGCATGAACATGAATGGCGCCTCGTTGAATGACGAGAAGTTCCTCGACGATGTGGTGGCCATGCTGTCGCGCAATCGGCACGTGGCGCATCACCTGTGTTACGAAGTGACGGAAAGCGTGGCGCTGCATGACCTGGAAAACACCTGCCGCTTCATCGACAAGGTGCGCAGCTTCGGTGCCAAGGTGGCGCTGGACGACTTTGGCGCCGGCTACACCTCTTTTTCCTACCTGCGCGACCTGCCCGCGGACATGCTCAAGATCGATGGCAGTTTCATTATCGACATGAACCAGCATCCGGCCAACATCTCCATCGTCGAGGCCATTGTCAGTCTGGCCAATAACCTGGGAATGAAGACCATTGCCGAATGGGCCGAAGACATCGCCACCGTGCAAACGCTCAAGGAAATCGGCGTCGACTATGTGCAGGGCTTTGTCGTGGCGCGTCCCCAGGCGCCCGAGCAGCTACTGACGGCGGCCTCGTCCGCCAGCTTCATTCAGGACCCGGTGCTCTCGCTGCTGGTGGACACTTTCGACAAATCGGACGGCACGGTGCTGATGGTCGATTTCTTCGAACCAGGAGCGACGGACCGTCCTCATTGACGACAGCCGTCGTCAAGGTGCGCGCAAGGCCGCCTTGAGGTCCGCGCCGATCTGGGGCTTGCTGGCAAACGGATCGGTCGGGTTGCGACACTGCATGATGTCTTCCAGCCGGGTCTGCACCGATTGCAGGACCTGCGGGTGGCTGAAGACATAGAACTGATTCGCCGCCACCGCGTCAAACACCTTCTGTGCAACCTCGGCGGCGCTGACCTTGCCCGAACCCACGGCCTTGTCGCTCATGGCCTGGCCGATCAACTGGCTGCGCGTCGGCTTCGCGCCCGACGTCTTCATCTCGGTGGGTCGGTTGCGGTGGCTTTGGCTGATGCCGGTGGGAACGAAGAACGGGCACAGCACTGACGCGCCGATCTGGTCTGTCACCAGCGCCAGATCCTGGTACAGGGTTTCGCTCAAGGACACCACCGCGTGCTTGCTGACGTTGTATACACCCATATTGGGCGCGTTAAGCAGACCTGCCATGCTGGCGGTGTTGACGATGTGGCCACGCCAGGACGGGTCGCGCGCCGCGGCTTCCAGCATCATGGGTGTGAAGACGCGCACGCCGTGCACCACGCCCATCAGGTTCACACCCAGCACCCATTCCCAGTCCTGGCGCGTGCTCTCCCAGATCAGTCCACCCGAGCCCACACCGGCGTTGTTGAACACCAGATGCGGCGCGCCAAAGCGCTCCAGCGTGGCCTGCCCCATGGCTTCGATCTGGTCTGCGCTGGACACGTCCAGCAGCACGGGCAGCACCTGGGCACCGGCCGCGCGCATCTCGGCCGTGGCCTGATCAAGCGCGTCCTGCTGCACGTCGGCCAGCACCAGGTTCATGCCCAGACGCGCGCCAATGCGCGCGCACTCCAGGCCAAAGCCGGAACCGGCACCTGTCAAAACCGCTGTCTTGCCTTGAAAATTTTCGATCATTCATCTCTCCTTGGGTTAAGCCGGTCGCAGCATGTCGATATGGGCAATGCCGTCTTCGACGTAGGGCGCGCCGCACACGATAAAGCCATGCTGCTCATAAAAATCCTGCAACCCGGCCTGCGCCGCGATGCGTATGGCCTGCTCGCCCCAGCGCTGCAGCAGACCGGCCAGCGCCTGGCGCAACAGTACATGACCGACACCGCGGCTGCGCACGGATTGGCGGAGCACGACGCGTCCCAGGCTGGCCTCGGCGTACTTGACACCCGCAGGGAAACACCGTGCATAGGCCACCAGCTGATCGCCCACCGTTCCCAGCACGTGCAGCGCCAGATGGTCCACGCCATCGATGTCCTGAAAGAGGCAGGCCTGCTCCAGCACAAAGACCTCGCTGCGCAGCGCCAGCACGGCATACAGTTCGGCCACTGTCAGTGCGTCATAGGGCAACAGCTTCCAGGTGATTTCGGACATGCCGCAGCGCCTCGTCGGTGCAGGGGCCGGGCGTCAAGCGGTCAGCTTGACCAACTGCTTGCCAAAGTTCCTGCCCTTGAGCAGGCCGAGAAACGCCTCGGGTGCGGCGGCAATGCCCGGCGCCACGGACTCCCTGAACTTGAGCTTGCCGCTGGCCACCAGCGAGCCCAACTCGGCCAGCGCCTCGGGCCAGACCTCCATGTGCTCGCTCACGATGAAGCCCTGCACCTTGAGGCGGCTCACCAGGATCAGCGCCGGGTTCGCCAGCGGCATGGGCGCGCCGTCGTAGCCGGCAATCATGCCGCACACCGCGATGCGGCCAAAGGCATTCATGCGCGCCAACACGGTGTCCAGAATCAGGCCGCCGACGTTCTCGAAATAGCCGTCGATGCCGTCGGGAGTGGCTTCCTTGAGCGCCTTGTAAAGCGACTTCGCGTCCGGGTGCGCCTTGTAATCGATGCAGGCGTCAAAGCCCAGTTCCTCCACCACGTAGCGGCATTTCTCCGGGCCACCGGCCAGGCCCACGGCGCGACAGCCGCGCGCCTTGGCCAACTGGCCCACCACGGAGCCGACGGCGCCGCTGGCGGCGCTTACCACCACGGTTTCACCCGGCTTGGGCTCGCAGATTTTCATCAGCCCATACCAGGCCGTGACGCCCGGCATGCCCACCGCGCCCAGGTAGGCGCTCAGCGGAATGTGCGCGGTGTCAACCCTGCGCAAGGCGCCAGGCTCGGCGGTGTCGACCACGCTGTACTCCTGCCAGCCACCCATGCACAGCACGGGCGTACCCACCGGGAACCGCGGGCTCAGGGACTCGACGACCACGCCGGCCGTGCCGCCCTGCATCACGGCGCCCAGCGCCTGGGGTTGGGCGTAGCTCTTGCTGTCGTTCATGCGACCCCGCATATAGGGGTCCAGACTCAGGTAGTGGTGCTGCACCAGCACCTGCCCCTCCTGTAGCACCGGCGTCTGGCTGGAGGCGAGTCTGAAATTATCGAGACTGGCCTCGCCGCTGGGGCGGTTGTCGAGCAAGATTTGGTGGTTCAGTGGCATGGTGGTTGAGCTTTGAGTGGAAGGAAAAATACCGGCGTTTGCAGCGCAATCAGTCCGTGGAAATACCGCTGAAATCCTGAATGTTTTTGCCGCCGGTGGCCAGGCGGCGCACGTACTTGAAGGTGCCTGTGGCATGGGCGCACAGGCGCCCTGCCGCGTCGTAAATGCTGGCTTCGGTGAAGGCCAGCGTGGCGCTGCGGTGCAGCAGGCGGCCCTTGGCCGTGAGCGGCCCCAATGCCGGCTGCATGAAGCTGGTCTTCATCTCGATGGTGACCACGCCCATGTCCTTGTCCACGCTGCGCGCGGCCGTCGCCATGGTCACATCCATCAGCGTCATGCTGGCGCCACCGTGGGTCACGCCGAAGGAGTTGAGGTGCTCGGGCTGGGCGCAATAGCGGATCTCCGACTGCCCGCCCTCGAACAGGCACAACTCGAAGCCCAGGTGTGCCACAAAGGGAATGTTCGCACCGAAATTCATCGTCATCATCCTTTTTTATGAGCGTAGCGAGCAGGCGTCAGGCTAGGCGGACGGAGCACAGCAACCGCAATGCACTGAACCGTGCATGAGGATTGCGAGTACCGCCCAACGACGCATCACGTCTGCGCAGTAGCTCAACCACCAATGAGTGCGCTGACGCCGCCGTCCACAGCCAACCACTGGCCCGTGATGTGCTTGCCGGCATCGGATGCGAACAGCACGCACAGGCCCTTGAGGTCTTCGTCGTCGCCCAGGCGTTTCAGCGGGGCGTGCGAGGCCAACCGCTCCTCGCCCAGCGCCTTGAGCGTGCCTGCGGTCATCCTGCTGGGGAAAAATCCGGGGCAGATGGCGTTCACCGTGATGCCGTACTGGCCCCACTCGGCTGCCAGGGCACGCGTGAAGTTGATCACCGCGCCCTTGGAGGTGTTGTAGGCGAGGGTCTGCAGCCCGGACGGGTTACCGCCCAGGCCGGCGATCGAGGCCAGGTTGATGATGCGCCCGCTGCGCCGCGCAATCATCGAGTGTTTGGCGATGTGTTGACTCAGGATGAAGTAGCCGCGCACATTGAGGTTCATCACCTTGTCCCAGGCCGCGACGGGGTGGTCTTCGGCGGGTGCACCCCAGGTGGCGCCGGCGTTGTTCACCAGGATGTCCACCGGTCCCATGCGCTCCAGCGTTTCGTCGGCCAGACGGCGGATGTCCGACTCCACTGCGCAGTCGGCGGCGATCCAGCGCGCGTCGATGCCGCTGGCCTGCAACTGCGCCACGGCCTGCTCCAGATCTTCCGCCTTGCGCGAACTCAGCATGACGCGCGCGCCGGCTTCGCCCAAGGCATGCGCCATTTGCAGGCCCAAGCCTCTGGAGCCACCGGTGACCAGTGCGGTCTTGCCCGTCAGATCGAACAGTTGTTGAATGGTGCGTGTCATGGGTGTCTCCGGTACGGCATTCAGAATTGATCTTCGCCCATATCGGCGCAAGTCATGTCGCGCGTCTGCACAACCGACAACCAGGCGCCAATCTTGGGCAACTCGTAATGGAAAAAATAGCGCATCGCTGCGCGTCGACCAGCCGCTGCCGCGCTGGTCTCCCTTGCAAGCGATGCCAGCGCCACGTCCAGCCAGATCCAGGCCAGCACGGTATGACCAAAGGCCTGCATGTAGGGAACAGCGTTGGCCAGCGCCTCGGTCGGCTTGCCACTGGCCCAGGCGGCCTGAGTCGCCAGGCTCACCTGCTGCAGCGCCTGGCCCAGGGCGAGCGCGTGCGGCGCCAGATCGGGACGGGTCGCAGCCTGCCGGATGGTCTCGCCCATGCGCGCACCCAGAAGTTGCAGGCCGCGGCCGTTCTCCATCAGCACCTTGCGGCCCAGCAGATCCATGGCCTGGATGCCGTGCGCCCCCTCATGAATCATGTTCAGGCGGTTGTCGCGCCAGTACTGCTCCACCGGAAAATCGCGCGTGTAGCCGTAGCCGCCGTGGATCTGTATCGCCAGCGAATTCGCTTCCAGACACCATTCGCTGGGCCAACTCTTGGCGATGGGCGTCAGCACTTCCAGCAGCAGGCGCGCCTCGTCGGCAGCTTCGGGGCTGCCGGTGTGCTGCTCATCCACCAGACGGGCGCAATACAGGGCCAGCGCCAGCGCGCCTTCGCCATAGGCTTTCTGTGCCAGCAGCATGCGCTTCACGTCGGCATGCTCTATCAGGCGCACCTGGGGCTGGGCTGGATCCTTGGCACCCAGGGGACGGCCCTGCAAGCGGGTCCTGGCGTAATCCAGCGACGCGTAATAGCCGGCCAGTCCCAGCAGCGTCGCTGCCAGGCCGACGCCGATGCGCGCTTCGTTCATCATGTGGAACATGCATCGCAGGCCGTCGCCCGGCTGGCCCACAAGGTAGCCCACAGCACCGGCCGCGCCGTCCACCGGGTACTTGCCTTCGCCAAAGTTCAGCAGCGTGTTGGTCGTGCCGCGCCAGCCCAGCTTGTGGTTCAGTCCCGCCAACGCCACATCATTGCGTGCCCCGGTCAGCTGACCCTGCGCGTCCACCAGCTTTTTGGGAACGATGAAAAGTGAGATGCCGCGCGTGCCGGCCGGCAATTTGCCATCAGCGTGCGGGATCTTGGCCAACACCAGGTGGACGATGTTCTCGGTCAGCTCGTGTTCGCCGGAGGAGATCCACATCTTGTTGCCGGTGAGGCGATAGCGCGGCCCGAGCGGATCGGCGGCAGAGCCATCGCCGTCGCCATCGGCGACGGCACGCGTCGCCACGTCTCCCAGGGAGGAGCCGGCCTGCGGCTCGCTCAGACACATGGTGCCCGACCAGCGCCCGGAAAATTCGTTCAGCGCGAACACCTGCTTCTGCATTGGAGTGCCGTGCACCATCAGCAGGTTGGCGTTGCCCGTGGTCAGCATGCCGGAGCCGATGCTCACCGAGGCCATGGCAAAGAAGGCGTTCGCCGCCGCCTCTACCGTGTACGGCAGTTGCATGCCGCCGATGTCGTAGTCCTGCGCCGCACTCAGCATGCCGGATTCGGCGTAAGCCTTGTGGGCGTCGTGCGTGGCCTGGGGCAGGATCACTTTTTCGCCGTCAAAACGCGGCTCCTGGGTGTCCACCAGGCGATTGAAAGGCGCGTACTTGTCGCGTGCAATGCGCTCGCAGGTGTCGAGCACGGCGTCGAAGGTCTCGCGCGAATGGTCGGCAAAGCGCTCGCGTTCATTCAGCCGCGATGCTTGCAGCCAGTCGTACAACAGGAAATCAAGCGTGGGGCGCAGACTCATGATCAGTTACCGTCAAAGTTGATGATGGGTCCGCAAGAAGCAGCAGACAGCTACAGTCACTTGGGGACAGCGCTGAAGATCTGTCCCCATTGTTTCAGAGAACCTCAAACACACCGGCAGCGCCCATGCCGCCACCGATGCACATGGTGACGCAGACGCGTTTCGCGCCGCGGCGCTTGCCCTCGATCAGCGCGTGTCCTGTGAGGCGTTGGCCACTCACGCCGTAGGGGTGACCCACGGCGATGGCGCCGCCGTTGACATTGAGCCGCTCCGCTGGAATGCCCAACTTGTCGCGGCAATAGATCACCTGTACGGCGAAGGCTTCATTCAGTTCCCACAGATCGATGTCCTGCACCGTCAGACCCAGACGCTTGAGCACCTTGGGAATGGCGAACACCGGGCCAATGCCCATCTCGTCGGGCTCGCAACCGGCCACGGCAAAGCCCAGGAACCGACCCAGCGGTGCCAGGCCCTTCTTCTGCGCCAGGCTCTCGCTCATGAGCACGCAGGCGCCGGCACCGTCGGAGTACTGGCTGGCGTTGCCGGCCGAGATCAGTCCACCGGGAATGGCCGAGCGCAGGTCCTTGATGCCCTCGTAGGTGGTGCCGGCGCGAATGCCTTCGTCCTGGCTGCAGGTCACCTCGCGCGTCATCAGACCCATGACCTTGTCGGCCACACCCATGGTGACCGTGATGGGGGCAATCTCGGCGGTGAACAGGCCCGCTTCCAATGCGGCAGCAGCGCGCTGCTGGCTGACTGCGCCGTACTCGTCCATCTGCTGGCGCGTGATGCCGTAGCGCTTGGCCACCTGCTCCGCCGTCTGCAGCATGTTCCAGTAAATATCGGGCTTGTTCTTCAGCAGCCAGGGGTCGGTCAGCATGTGCGTGTTCATCTCCTGCTGCACGCAGGAAATGCTCTCCACCCCGCCTGCCACAAAAACATCGGCCTCGCCGGCAATGATGCGCTGAGCGGCCAGGGCAATGGACTGCAAGCCGGAAGAGCAAAAGCGGTTCAGCGTGAAGCCCGAAACCGTCACCGGGCAGCCGGCGCGCAAGGCGATCTGGCGCGCGATGTTGGCCCCCGTCGCGCCTTCGGGGCTGGCGCAACCCATGATCACGTCCTCCACTTCGGCGGCATCGATACCGGCGCGCGCAATCGCGTGCTGTACGGCGTGGCCGCCCAGCGTGGCGCCATGCGTCATGTTGAAAGCGCCCTTCCAGCTTTTGGCCAGGGGCGTGCGGGCAGTGGAGACGATTACGGCGGATGTCATGGGGGTACTCCTGTGAAATTCAGGACCCGGACGCAAGCGCGCCCCGGGCCAACAAGCTTTAGGGTAAGCGCGCCAAATCCACGGATTTGGGGCGCGCGGCGGGGAACCTGGAAGCAGGCTCACTGCACATGAATGATCAACTGAAAGTCTTGCCCTGCGCTGCCAACCTTGCCAGCAAGGGCGCCGGCTGCCAGAACTTGGCATCGTCAAGCGGATTGCGGGCAAAACGGTTCATCGCCTGCACCACGTTGAACAGGCCCACTTCATTCGCGTAGTTCATCGGGCCACCGCGCCAGATCGGAAAACCGTAGCCAGTGAGATACACCATGTCGATGTCGCCGGCCCGGGCGGCGATGCCTTCTTCCAGCAGATGGGCGGCTTCGTTCACCAGCGAGAACACCAGTCGCTGCACGATTTCCTCGTCGGAGATCTTGCGCGGCGTGATGCCCAGGGAAGCGCGGTGCGCTTCGATCATCTGCACCACTTCGGCATTGGGAATGGGCTCGCGCTTGCCGGCCTGATAGTCGTACCAGCCGGCGCCGGTTTTCTGGCCATAGCGCCCCTTCTCGCACAGCAGATCCGCGGTCTTGCTGTACTTCATGTCAGGCTTTTCGAGGTAGCGCCGCTTGCGAATCGCCCAACCGATGTCGTTGCCTGCCAGGTCGCCCATGCGGAATGGCCCCATGGCAAAGCCGAATTTCTCCACGGCACGGTCCACCTGCTGGGGTGTGCAGCCCTCGTCCAGCAGGAAGCCGCCCTGGCGCCCGTACTGCTCGATCATGCGGTTGCCGATGAAGCCGTCGCACACGCCCGAGACCACGGCCGTCTTCTTGATCTTCTTGGCCAGACCCATGACGGTGGCCAGCACGTCCTTGGCGGTCTTCTCGCCACGCACCACTTCCAGCAGTTTCATCACATTGGCCGGGCTGAAGAAGTGCATGCCGATCACATCCTGCGGACGCGCCGTGAAACTGGCGATCGTGTTCAGGTCCAGGGTCGAGGTATTGCTCGCCAGAATCGCGCCCGGTTTCATGACGCGGTCGAGTTCCTTGAACACTGCCTGCTTCACGCCCATCTCTTCGAACACGGCTTCGATCACCATGTCGGCATCCTTGAGTTCGTCGTAGCTCAGCGTGGTCGTCAGCAGGCTCATGCGCTGCTCGTACTTGTCCTGCTTCAACTTGCCCTTCTTCACCTGCGACTCGTAGTTCTTGCGGATGGTGGCCAGGCCCCGGTCCAGCGCTTCCTGCTTCATCTCCAGCATCTTCACAGCGATGCCGGCATTGAGGAAATTCATGGCGATGCCGCCACCCATGGTGCCCGCGCCAATGATGGCCACGGATTGAATGGGGCGCTGCACCGTGTCGGAGGGCACATCCGGGACCTTGGAGGCGGCGCGCTCGGCCATGAACAGGTGGCGCAAGGCACGGCACTCGGGCGTCCACATCAGGTTGATGAAGGTCTCGCGCTCGAACACCATGCCGGCGTCGAATTTTTGCTTCGTGGCGGCTTGCACAGCATCCACGCATTTGCCGGGGGCCGGGTAATTTTTGGACATACCCTTGACCATGTTGCGCGCGAACTGGAAATAGGCGTCGCCCAAGGGGTGTTTGCAGGGCAGATTGCGCACCAGCGGCAGCGGACGCACGTCGGCCATGGCACGCGCCAGGTCCAATGCCTCCTGCATCAGCGACTCGGCGGACGCTGCCATCTTGTCGAACAGCTTTTGCCCGGGCAACTGAGCCAGCAGTTCGCTCTTGACGGGCTCGCCGCTGACGATCATGTTCAGCGCGGCTTCGACGCCGAGCACGCGCGGCAGGCGCTGCGTACCGCCGGCGCCGGGAATCAGCCCCAGTTTGACTTCGGGCAGGGCAACGCTGCAGCCGGGCGCAGCGATGCGGTAATGGCAGCCCAACGCCAACTCCAGGCCACCGCCCATGGCCACGCTGTGCAGGGCAGCCACCACCGGCTTGGCGGAGTTCTCCAGCGCCAGAATGACGCTCAGCAGGTTGGGTTCCTGGGTCGCCGTGGGCGAGCCGAACTCCTTGATGTCGGCGCCGCCGGAAAAGGCCTTGCCGGCGCCGGTCAGGACGACCGCCTTCACGGCCGAGTCGGCATTGGCCAAGGCCAGACCGTCGGTGATCGCCAGACGCGTCGCCAGACCCAGGCCGTTGACCGGCGGGTTGTTCAAGGTGATGGTCGCCACGTCGCCGTGGACTTGATACAGAGCCGTCATGGGCTTGCTCCTGGAAAAAACATCGGTGGCAAAAAAGTCAGAATAGAACGAGCGTTCTATTTTGATTCTAGGGGGTTTGGTCGACTCTCACTGTGGCCTTTGTCCCAATCGGGACAAGGTCGCTCAGACCTCGAGCCACTCCTTGCGGATATAGCTGTCGGCGCGCAGTTCATCGGGCGTGCCCTCGAACACGATGCTGCCGTGGCCCATCACCAGTGCCCGGTCCGATATGGCCATGGCGATGGTGAGCTTTTGTTCGATCAAGAGTACGGAGATGCCGCGGTCCTTGAGGACCTTCAGGTAGTCACCCACGAGTTCCACGATCTTGGGCGCCAGTCCTTCGGTGGGTTCGTCGATGATGATGAGTTCGGGATCGCCCATGAGCGTTCGGCACAGGGTCAGCATCTGCTGCTCGCCACCCGACAGCACACCCGCTTCGGTGTGTGCGCGTTCCTTGAGTCGCGGGAACATCTGGTACATATCGTCGAACGACCAACGCCCCGCCTTGCGGGCACTTTTTTGCCCAAGCAGCAGGTTCTGTTGCACCGTCAGCGTGGGGAAGATGTCGCGGCTTTCCGGCACATAGCCAATGCCCATATGGGCGATTTCGAACGCCTTCTTGTCGCGGATTTGCTGCCCCTTCCAGAGCAGCGAACCCTTGCAGTCGACCAGTCCCATGATGGCCTTGGCCGTGGTCGAACGTCCGGAACCATTGCGCCCCAGCAGTGCCACGATCTCGCCCTGGTTCACTTCCAGCGAAACGCCGTGCAGCACATGGCTTTTGCCGTAGAAGGCGTGTAAGTTCTCTATTTTCAACAGGTTCATGCCTGCGCTCCCTGGGCATCGGCCACTGCGGAGCCGAGGTAGGCTTCCTGTACCTTGGCGTTGGCGCGCACCGCGTCCGGAGTGTCGAAGGCAAGCACCTCGCCGTAGACCACCACGGCGATCCGGTCGGCCAGGCCGAACACCACGCCCATGTCGTGCTCCACGGTGAGCAGCGTCTTGCCCACGGTCACGTCCTTGATGAGTTGGATGAACCTCTTGGTTTCGCTCTTGCTCATGCCCGCCGTGGGTTCATCGAGCAGCACCACGTGCGCGCCGCCGGCGATCGTGACGCCGATTTCCAGCGCGCGCTGTTCGGCATAGGTCAGGTTCACAGCCAGCACATCGCGTTTCTTGTCCAGTCGGATCATCTCCATCAGCTCATCGGCCCGGTCGTTGGCATCCTGCAGGTTCGCCAGAAATTTCCAGAAACTGTACTTGTAGCCCA
Organism: uncultured beta proteobacterium; assembly: GCA_903830985.1. GTDB lineage: Bacteria > Pseudomonadota > Gammaproteobacteria > Burkholderiales > Burkholderiaceae_C > CAIKVZ01. The sequence goes on along the minus strand of CAIKVZ010000159.1, from coordinate 6,145 downwards.
GGCTCCAGAGTACGCCACAGCGCAGGTTCTCGAACACGCTGAGCTTGGGGAAAATGTTCGTGATCTGGAAGCTGCGCGACAGGCCCAGGCGGTTGATCTCGAACGGCTTCTTGCCATCAATGCGCGCGCCATCGAGCAGGATCTCCCCGCTGCTCGGCGCAAAGCGCCCGCTGATGAGGTTGAACAGCGTGGACTTGCCCGCGCCATTGGGCCCGATGATGGCCACACGCTCGCCCGCCTGCACCGCCAGATTCACGCCGCGGATGATCTCGGTCTTGCCAAAATTTTTGCGCAGGTCCTTCAATTCCAGCGCCAACGATGGGACGTTCATAGCAACTCCCGACGTTTGATTTCCTTCTCGATCTCTTCCTGCGTGCGGCCCCATTCCTGCACGAATACGCGCCGCGTCAATTCGAACAGCCCGAGTCCGGTGAGGCTGGTAAAGACTGCACCAAACCAGCTGTTCAGCCCTCTGGCGTCGAGCACTGCACCCATGAAGGGCAGTTCCGACCCCAGCGCCGAATTCATCTGCAGGTGGTAGACCATCTCGATCATGGCAGCAAAGCCGAGCAGCACCATCAGGCCCGTCACCGCCAGGCCCAGGTAACTGACCCACAGCGTGCGCAGCTTGCCGAAGGACGCGACGCGCAGGTTCATCATGAGAAGGCTGGCGATGCCGCCCGGGGCGTACATCACCATGAACAGGAACACCAGGCCCAGGTAGAGCAGCCAGGCCTTGCTGAACTCGCTGAACAGCACAAAGGCCAGCACCATCAGGATGGCGCCCAGGATGGGGCCAAAGAAGAAGGTCGCGCCCCCCAGGAAGGTGAACAGAAGGTAGGCACCGGAGCGTGCTGTCCCCACCACCTCGGCCGTGACGATCTCGAAATTCAGCGCACCCAGGCCGCCCGAGATGCCGGCGAAGAAGCCGGCAATGATGAAGGCCGTGTAGCGCACGCGCTGCGTGTTGTAGCCCACGAACTCCACCCGCTCCGGGTTGTCGCGCACGGCGTTGAGCATGCGCCCCAGCGGTGTGCGCGTGAAGGCAAACATTGCCGCGACGGCGACAAAGGTGTAGAGCGCAATCAGGTAATAAACCTGGATCGGTGGCCCGTAGTTGATGCCCAGAAAGGCCTTGCCCACCACCCGGTTGCCCGACACGCCACCCTCCCCGCCGAAGAACTCGGGCACCATGAGCGACATGGCAAACACCAGCTCGCCCAGACCCAGCGTGATCATGGCAAAGGTGGTGCCAGCCTTGCGCGTCGTCACATAGCCGAACAGCACGGCGAATCCCATGCCGACCAGACCGCCGAACAGCGGCACCGTGCTCACGGGAATGGGCAACTGACCGCCGGAAATGCTGTTCAGCACATGCATGGCGCCAAAGGCCCCCAGCCCGGTGTAGACCGCGTGGCCGAAGCTGAGCATGCCGCCCTGCCCCAGCAGCATGTTGTAGGACAGGCAGGCGATGATGGCGATGCCCATCTGCGACAGGATGGTGATGGACAGGCTACTGGTGAAAAACAGCGGCACGATGGCCAGCAGCAGCGCGAACAGGCCCCAGACCAGCCAGCGGCCGATGTTCAGCGGTTTGAATTCGTGGTAGTTGCGCATGGTTTTAGCCTTCTCTCGTGCCCAGCAGGCCGCGCGGTCGAAAGATCAGTATCAACACCAGGAAAAGATAGGGCAGGATAGGCGCCACCTGGGACAGGGTCAGCTTGAACAGCGAACTGTCGCGCGCCGACGCGCTGAACTCAATACCCCACTGCAGCGCAATGCTCCCCACCGAATAGTCAAAGGCCACGGCAAAGGTCTGGATCACGCCGATCAGCACCGAAGCGAGAAAGGCACCCGGCAGCGAACCCATGCCCCCCACCACCACCACCACAAAGACCACCGACCCCACCGTCGCGGCCATGGCGGGTTCGGTCAGAAAGGTGCTGCCGCCAATGACGCCCGCCAGGCCGGCCAGGGCCGCACCGGCGCCAAAGACCAGCATGAAAACGGCCGGCACATTGTGCCCCAGCGCCTCCACCGCCTCGGGATGCGTCAGCGCCGCCTGGATCACCAGGCCAATACGGGTGCGCTTGAGCAGCAACCAGACCGCCAGCAGCATGATCAGCGCCACCAGCATCATGAAACCACGTGTCGCGGGAAAGGGCGAGCACACGACCCGGATCGCCGCGTCCACCGCGCTGCAGGCCGAGGCTGGTGCCGCGCCCCAGATTACGCTCAGACCCTGGACCGAGTGGTTGATCAGGGTGAAGGCCGGGCCCTGAAGGGCTTCAGGGGGCCTGAAGTCCAGCGCAATGCGGCCCCAGATGAGTTGCACCAGTTCGACCAGCACGTAGGACAGGCCAAAGGTGATGAGCAGTTCGGGCACGTGGCCGAACTTGTGCACGCGGCGCAGCGCAAAGCGCTCGAACAACGCGCCCATGCCCCCCACGACCAGGGGAGAAATCACCAGCGCCGGCCAGAACCCGACCCAGGTGGAGACGCTGTAGCCCACGTAGGCGCCTACCATGTAGAAGCTGGCATGGGCAAAATTCAACACGCCCATCATGCTGAAAATCAGCGTGAGTCCGGAGCTGAGCATGAACAGCAGCAAGCCGTAGCTCAGCCCGTTGAGCGTCGAGATGATGAAAAATTCCATGGTTCAGTTGGCCCAGAAGCGCAAAAAATGAAAGAGCCCGAGACGGTCGACCCGTTCGGGCTCGTGCGAACCACCGGGGTGATCAGGGCCGTTTCATCTGGCAACTGGTGGGCGTGCTCGACACGTAGTTCGGGTACTCCTTGAGCAGCGCCAGCGTCATGCCGGTGTTTTCCGGGCTGTAGGGGAACTTGGCACTGGCCTTTTCCCAGACCGTCATGTACAGCGGCTGCTGCAACTGGTGATCGGTGTTGCGCATTTCCACTTCACCATTGAAACTCTTGACCTTGAGACCTTCGAGCGCTGCGGCCACCTTCACCGGATCGGTCGACTTGGCCTTGGCCATGGCCGTACCCAGCATTTCAAAGATGCGAATGGTAGAGCCCGTGTAGAAGTCGTCGTTGTATTTGGTGTGGAACTCCTTCATCCACTTGTCCATCTGCCCGCCCATGTTGTAGTGGTTGTAGGCGATCTGGTAGACCCGGCCCGCGCCGTTGGTTCCCAACGCCGTGGGCGTTCCGGTGACGCCGGCGTAATAGGTGAAGAACTTGCCGGTGTAGCCGCCTTCGTTCGCCGCCTTGATCAGCAGCGACAGGTCGGAACCCCAGTTGCCGGTGATCACCGTGTCGGCACCCGTGGCCTTGATCTTGGCGATGTAGGGTGCGAAGTCGCGCGTCTGCGCCAGCGGATGCAGGTCTTCGCCCACGATCTGGATATCGGGGCGCTTGCGTGCCAGTGTTTCCTTGGCGTACTTGGCCACCTGCACGCCGTGCGAGTAATTCTGCCCCAGGATGTAGACCTTCTTGATGTCCTTCTGATCCGCCATGAAGCTGCCAATGGCCTCCATTTTCATGGAAGTGTCGGCGTCAAAGCGGAAGTGCCAATAGCTGCACTTGCTGTTCGTCAGATCCGGGTCCACCGCCGAGTCGTTCAGGTAGATCACCTCCTTGCCCGGATTACGTTCGTTGTGCTTGGTGATCGCGTCCGACAGGGCCAATGCGACCGAAGAGCCGTTCCCCTGGATGATGTAACGCACGCCCTGGTCGATCGCCGCCTTCAAGGCATTCAGGCTTTCCGCCGGACTGAGCTTGTTGTCCATGCCCGTGACCTCGAACTTCACGCCGGCCGGGTTGCCCGCACCGCTGAATTTTTCGGCGAAGAACTGGTAGCCCTTGAGCTGGCTCACGCCAACGGGACCGAGCAAGCCGGTCTGGGCATCGATGCGGACCATCTTGACGACCTCGCCCTTTTGCGCCAGCGCCGTGCCTGCTAAACCAACCAGCGCCGCTGCCGCAATGAACTTGAGGGTGAACTTCATGAACCGTCTCCTAGGGAATTGATGTTGTGCCGTTGGCAAGCGTACAAGCTTTCCCGTTTGCCGCGCTCAGGGATTCTCCCTAATGACAGCAACTACTTATCGCGCAGGCGACAGTGAGCAGGATGACGCGGTCGTTGTGCGGCGCGGCGGTTCGCGAATATAGTCACCGCAAACACCCGCCGACGCGAGCCTCGCGCGGCACATCTCCAACTGAACGGAAGTCCACCATGTCCTACCCGCCCGAATTCCTCAAGCTCGTCGACGAGTTCATCCATCTGGCCAACAAACAGGCCGAGCAGGGAAGCGAAGGCGCCACCAGCGCCGCCATCCTGTTCGCTGCCGGGCGCTACAACGCCTTCAACTTCGTTTCACAGAACGGCAAGGACGAGGACCGCGAGAAGGCCGTCGATTTCTATGTCTCGGAATACCGCAAGGCCATCACCTCCAACATGGACGGCGTGGTCGGGCCCGTCGTCAAGCCCCAGGGCTAGCTGCCTTGATCGGCAGTGTCACCTTGAAGCAGGTGCCGACGCCCCATTCACTGCGAACCTCGATTTCTCCCCCGTGCTTCTTCACGATGCCGTAGGCAATCGACAGGCCCAGGCCTGTGCCTTTGCCCACGGGTTTGGTGGTGAAGAAGGGATCAAAGATCCGCGGCAAGTTCTCCGCTTTGATGCCCTGCCCCGTATCCTGGATTTCAATCCAAACGGCGGCATCGTCATGACCGGTGCGAATGGTGATGGTGCCGCGCTCGTTGATGGCATGCGCGGCATTCACCAGCAGGTTCATGAACACCTGGTTCAGCTGAAACGGAAAGCACTCGATTTCGGGAATGCCGGAGAATTCCCGGATCACTTCGGCCTTATATTTGATTTCATTCCAGGCCACGCGCAAGGTGGTTTCCAGCCCACTTTCCAGATCGGCCCATTGGCGCTCCAGATCATCCACGTGGGAAAACGACTTCAGGTCCTGCACGATGCGGGTGATGCGCTTGAGGCCGTCCAACGATTCCGTGAGCAGGTCGGTGACGTCATTGCGCAGGAAGCCAATGTCGACTTCCTCCTTGAGCAGGCCAATCTGGCGCAGGGTGGCGGCGGACATTTCCCCTTCGGCCTGCTCATAGCGCGAGAGCAGGCGCAACAGGTCGACCAGGTAGTGCTGCATGGAGCCGAGGTTTGAATTGACAAAACCCACGGGGTTGTTGATCTCGTGCGCCACACCGGCGGCGAGTTGTCCGATCGAAGCCATGCGTTCCGATTGCAGCAGCTGATTCTGCGCTTCTTCCAGTCGCTTGATCAGTCCGCTTTGGCGCTCCTTCTCCTGGCGCAGGTCTTCGTTGACCGCATGCAGGTCAGCGGTCCGGCCCAGCACCCGTTCTTCGAGCAGGTCGCGCGACTCGCGCAACTCGCGCTCCACCTGCATACGCTCGGTGATGTCCTGAAAGCCGAAAACCCGACCGGTGATCTGCTCGCCCAGGTATTTGGGGCGCGAGGTCATCTCGAACACCAGGCCCTCGTGCAGATGCAGCACATCCTGCGTTTCAAGATTGTCCATGACGGCGGCAAGCCGCTCGCGCAGCAGTTCCGATTCGACGACACGTCCCACCATGAAGTCAAAAATCCGCGCGTCGTACTGCCAGTACAGCATGTCATCGGGAACAGCCCACATCTTGCCGAAGCGCTGATTCATGCTTTCGATGTGGCCCTTCAAATCGATCACCAGGATGGCGTTGCTGGTGGACTCCAGTGTGGCGCGCAGGGCAGACAGTGCCTGCGCCAGGGCGTCCTGCGCGATGTGTTCGCTCTGTGTCGCGACGGCCCGCACCATCAGCAACAGGGCACCCTCGTGCTCAAGCAACTGTATGGATTTGCGCACGTCCAGCATCTCGCCGTCGCGCTTGCGGTACTGTTCTTCCTGATCCTGCACTTCCTGTGTCCGCCCCCCGCGCACTTCTTCCCAATAGAAGACACTTTGCAGCGCGCCCTCAACCTCGGTTATCTCCAGACCCTGTAGTTGGCCCGCCTCGTAGCCCAGAGAACTGGCGGCTGCGGCATTGGCCAGCACGATGCGCAGCGACGCCGGGTTCACCAGCATCACCATCTCGGGACAGTGGTCCAGCGCCAGTCGGGACAGCTCACTCACTGGGGTAGCCTCGCCCTGGCGGGCTGCGGTGC
>CAIKVZ010000158.1 GCA_903830985.1 uncultured beta proteobacterium | reverse complement strand
GCCAGAGCGCAACGCAATCTCCAATTAGGCTGCGTCGTAGGCCGAGAGCTTATTGCGCCGGGCGATGTTCTATGTATCTCCCAGGGCGTGCGCGGCCGTCGCTTTGTCGGTCACGATGTTGAGTTGTCCAAGTAGAAAGATGAACCGCTGGAAGTCGGCTTCAGAAACGATGACCTTGGACTCAGCTTTGACGATGACGTTGGCTACTTCCAGTGAAAAAAGAGACGGTACGACCGCTTGCGATTCCTTCAATGCGTCCAAGACCGCGACGGCATACCCAACGCCGGATGGATTTGTGCCAGGAGCCAGCCACAGCAAGGGTACCTAGGCATCCAAAACGAACTTCACGCCCGACCTCCCTCGATGAGCGCTTTGAGATCGATATTGGCGACGGATTTGCAGGACTGCATGAACGACTGCATGCACCAGTTGAATTTTGCAAGTTACAGCTATCATTTAACCCTATATTCTTTATAATTGCTAGCCATGACTGACAATATTCGTTTGCCTGATGAGCTTGGTCGCCAGTTGCGCGCGTACCGGGAGTCCCTCGGAATGAGCAAGACCAAGCTGGCGGACAAGGCCGGCAAGGTTCGGGAGGTTATCTACCGGCTCGAGGCCGGGGAGGACAGCACCGTGTCGTCGCTGATGGCTGTGCTGGGTGCAATGGGCTTGGCGATGCGGATTGAGCGCGTTGGGCTGCCCTCGGCGCTGGAGGTGGCACGCCGGTTCCAGGAGGACGACGATGCTGCCTGAAAAGATTCGCGCCCTCTCGGTCTCTATTGGCGACGTGGAACAGGCCGGTCAGCTTCTCAAGACATCGAACTACGAATTTCGCTACCTCGATTCCAACCCTGAGCAACCGGTCGTCGGCTTGCTCATGCCACCCAGGGAAAGCCTCACTTGGAGGGACGGCGACCTGTTCCCGCCCATGGATCAGAACCTGCCCGAAGGCGACCTGTTCATGAAAATTCGGGAGCTGTTTCCCAAGCAGCCGATAACGCCCATGCACTTGCTGGCGCTGGTCGGGCGCAACGGTATCGGTCGTTTGGGGTACAGCCTTGCGGATCGAGCCGAAGCGGCAGCACCGAGGTCGATAAGCAAGGCGGAGTTGCTCAAGACCCGCTACACGCCGGAGGTGTTCAACGAGTTGGTGGCCGCCTACCTGAGCACGGGCGCAGGCATCGCCGGTATGCAACCCAAGATCATGGTTCCGGACCGGCCAACGGTACCGATCCCGTCGCTCATCGTGAAAGCCGCCAGCCCAGCCTACCCAGGCTTGGCCGCCAACGAGTTCCTGTGTCTGAGCGCCGCCCGCAGCTCAGTCATCTCAGTGCCTGAAATTGCCCTCTCTGATGATGGACAGATCCTGATACTGGACCGATTTGACATGGTGATGCACGACCATGATCGAGTCGAACGACTCGGCTTCGAGGACATCGCTGCGCTGGCAGGTCTGCGCGTGCGCGACGTCTTGTCGGACCGAAAATATCAGGGCAGCTACCAGCGTATCGCGGAGTTGTTGCGTCAACTCCAACTGCACAGCGACAACCTGCACCGGTTCTACCAGCAGGTGGCCTTCTCCATCATGGTTCGTAACGGCGATGCGCACCTGAAGAACTTTGGCGTGCTGTACCGCAGCGCCGCTGATATGTGGCTTTCGCCGATGTTCGACGTGGTCACGACATCCATCTACAAGTACACGCGCTACCAGGGAGGACCCGAACTCGAGGACCGTACGCTCGCGCTCAAGCTGTTTGCCGGCAAGCACCAGACCCGGGCCTACCCAAGCACCGAGGAACTGCACGATTTCGGCCGTCGGATCTGTGGCGTGAGCCAGCCAGCACGGGTGCTCGAAGGCATTGCACAGGCCATGCATCAGACACTTGAAGACGCCAAGGGCGACGCCCGCGTGCCGGCTCCATTGCTGGCTCAGCTGCACGACGCCTGGGAAGCCGGCATGCAGCATGCCGGCTGATCAACACAGCTGAAGCCGCGACTATTGCAGCTGGTAGACGTAGGTCACGCCCAGAACGCTGACGCTTTGTGTCGGCTTTTGCGACACCGTCGATCCGTCTGAGTAGGTGTACGGAACGCCGTTGTAACCCCAGGCCCAGTCGTTCACGTTGGCGCGCTGGTGCACCAGATCGACGCGCACCGTGGACTTCTTGTCCACCGCGTATTTGCCGAACAGCTTCAGGGCAGTCTGGCGGTACACGATGTTGGGCAGACCGCCGCTGGCCGCCAGCAGGGCGATGCTGTCGGTTCCGGCCATGGCGTCCAGCGTCTGCGCGTAGACGCTCTTGTCGTCGGTGAAGGACAGGCTGCCGCCGACTTCCAGCGTGCCTGTGGGCTTGCCGGTGACACCGAGGCCAATGCTGGTGCTGGTGTTGTCGTAGGCCAGCACATAGCCGGCTGAGCGCGCCTGGTTCAGTGTCTGGTTACCCTGCGACGCGTAGGCCGTCATCGCCCATTTGTCCGAGATGGCGTAACCTGCGTCGACGCTGAACTGGCTCATGCGCGTGCTGCGCAAGCCGTAGCTGGTGGGTGCACTGAAAGTGTCGTTGCCGCCTTCGGCACTGAACTGCAGTGTGACGCTTTCGCTGGCCACCCAGTCGGCAAAGATCTTCGCCTTGTCTCGCTGCCGATTGGCCAGCGTGGGCATGAAGACCGCTGACGCTGCAAAACCGTTCAGGGGATCGGTCGGATTGGCGATTTCCGTGACGCCCAGGCCGTTGTTGTCCTTGAGCCAGTTGGAGCCATTGCGCTTGCTGCTGCTCAGGCTGATCGAGCCGCTGAAGTCCTGCGACATCTTGCGGCGCAGCTCGGCCGTGACGCCGGTCTCGTCGGTCTTCTGGCGCAGCGCGCTGATGCCCGACATGGCGCTCGTTGGCGTGAAGACGCCGCGATCGATGGCCTCGTAGTCCGTACTCAGGCTGCCGCGGTAGTCGCTGTTGAATTGCCAGGCCGCCTGCAGCTTGCCTTTGGTCTTGCGGTTCGGCAGGGCGCGGTTGGTGTAGATGTCCGTGCCTTCCACGTTGTAACGGGCAATCGGCGTCTGGTCGTCGCGGTCTTCGTAGCGCAGGTCGGCCAGCAGCGTGAGCTTCGGGATCGGACGCGAAGTCAGGCCGATCTTGGCCAGGGTCGTGTTCACCTGGCCGCCCAGGTTCGTCACACCGGCCGGCGCGCCGCTCAAGCCCGCGCTGGCGAAGTCCTGGTTCTGCGTGGCGACGGTGTAGGCCAGCTTGAAGTTGGCGCGCGTGGTCTTGGTGATGTCGTAGCTGCCGGTCAGATCGACCTGATGCGCCTGATTGTCCGGCGGCAAGGCCAGGGGCTGGCCGAGGATGGACTGCAGTCCCGTACTCAGTGGCGAGGCAGTTCCGGTCAGGCCATTGCCCAAACTGGCGGGCACCGAAGCGGTGAGCGTGCCATTGCTGTTGCGGTAAAAGGAGCCGTAATAGCCCAGGCTGAAGCGGAACTGCTCGGCCGCATAGGCCAGGCGCGCGTCCAGTTGGGCGTGGCTGGAATGAATCGCTTCGGGCAACATCAATGTGGCCCAGCCGGTGTTGCTGGCCGTGGTGGCGCCGCAGCCGGGCGTGATCAGCGAAGGGCAGTTCATGCCAATGCCAGACAGGCGCGAGCCGTCCTTGTCTTCGCGCTTGACGTTCATCTCAAACTGCAGCGCCGGGCTGAAGTATTTCGTGAAGCCCAGCCCCAGGCCGCTGCGTTTGGTCTTCAGATCCAGGTCGGCACCCATGCCAGGCGCCACGTACACCACCTGTGGTGTGGCGGTGCCGGCGCCGCGCAGGCCGGTGTTCACCGTGTTCGGCTCATAGCGCACGAGTTCGCCGTAGTCGGCGCTGAGCTTCCAGTTGCCCGGGTTCTTCCAGACGGCGCTCAATTCACGGGTGTCGCCCAGCAGGTTGGTGCCAAGCAGCTGGATCCAGTTGGACTTCTCTTCGTCGCGCAGGCCGTATTCGATGCCCAGCGTGCCGACCACGCTGCG
>CAIKVZ010000157.1 GCA_903830985.1 uncultured beta proteobacterium | reverse complement strand
CTGCAATGGAGCGCGTGATCGCCTGGCGAATCCACCAGGTGGCGTAGGTCGAGAACTTGTAGCCGCGACGGTATTCGAACTTGTCCACGGCCTTCATCAGGCCGATGTTGCCTTCCTGGATCAGGTCCAGGAACTGCAGGCCGCGGTTCGTGTACTTCTTGGCAATGGAGATCACCAGGCGCAGATTGGCCTCGATCATTTCGCGCTTGGCGTGGCGTGACGAGGCCTCGCCCTCGTTCATGCGCTTGTTGATGTCTTTCAGGCGGTCCAGAGGAACGACAACGCGCGACTGGATGTCGGTGAGCTTTTGCTGCAGGTCCTGCACCGGCGGGATGTTGCGCGCCATGACGGTGCTCCAGGGCTTGCCGGCAGCGGCCTGCTTCTCGATCCACTTCAGATTCAGCAACTGCGAAGGCACCCGGCCCCCGTTCTTGTCGCGTCCGCTGAAATCGGCGATGAAGTTGTCCTGAGGGTAGCCGCACTTGTCCACGATGATGCGGCGCAGTTCGCGTTCCTTCTTGCGCACATCGTCCACCTGGGTGCGCACCATGTCACACAGCTTCTCGATCGCCTTGGCGGTGAAGCGGATGGTCATGAGTTCTTCCGACAGCGTGGCCTGCGCCTTCACATAGGCGGGCGTTCCATAGCCTTCCTTGTCGTAGATCTTGTGCACCTTCTCAAACATCTCGCGCATGCGGTCGAAACGGGTCAGGGCTTCTCGCTTGAGTTCTTCGAGCTTCTTGGTCAGCGCCTTGGAGCCGCCCTTGCCGTCGTCGTCGTCCTCGGCGTCGAACTCGTCAAAGTCTTCTTCTGCCACATAGTCGTCGGCCTCGTTCGGGTTCGAGAAACCGTCGACCACGGTGGTGATGACGATCTTTCCTTCGCGGATTTCTTCCGACAGGCGGAAGATTTCGGCAATCGTGGCCGGGCTGGCGCTGATGGCTTCCATCATGCGCATGAGTCCGCCTTCGATGCGCTTGGCAATTTCAATTTCGCCTTCGCGCGTGAGCAGTTCCACCGTGCCCATTTCACGCATGTACATGCGCACCGGGTCCGTGGTGCGGCCGAACTCGCTGTCCACCGTGGACAGTGCCGCTTCGGCTTCTTCCTCGGCTTCTTCCTCGGTCGCGGTGGTGGGCGCGGTGTTGTTCAGCAACAGGGTTTCAGCGTCCGGGGTCTGCTCGTAGACCGCCACACCCATGTCGTTGAGCATGGCAATCACCACCTCAAGCGTTTCGGCGTCGACCAGTTTGTCGGGCAGGTGATCGGAAATTTCGCCGTGCGTCAGGTAGCCCCGCGTCTTGCCCAACTTGATCAGCGCCTTCAGGCGCAGGCGGCGCTTGGCCATGTCTTCTTCGGACAGCACGGTCTCGTCCAGACCGAATTCCTTCATCAAGGCCCGTTCCTTGGCCTTGCTGATCTTCATGCGCAGCGGTTTCACCTTTTCGCCATTGGCGTCCAGAACCACGACGACGGGTGTGGGCTCATCGGCAAATTCCGCTTCGATGTCGGAGAAGTCCTCGGCGGCAATCGATCCCTTGGGCTTGGGTCCGCGCTTGGCGCCCACGCGTACCGGCGCTGCCGTGGTGGCTGCGGCCTTGGCCGGGCGGCCGGCCTTTTTCTTCGCAGGATCCTGCACGGCTTTTTCGGGGCTGACTTTGGTCTTGGATGCGGGCACGGACTTGTCCTTGGTTACAGGGCGGGCAGAAGGCTTGGGGGCCGTTTGCTTCACCTTGGAGGGTGGCATTTTCTGCGCCGGTTTGACGGCGCCAATGGCGGGCTTCTTCGGATTCTGAGCGGGCATTTGAATAGCTCCCAAAACAAAACAGAAACAAACAAATTGGCGTCGCCAAGAGCTGGCGCGGGTCGCGGAAAGACGGAGGATCCTCAGCGGCAAGAAATGTGGGCGAACATTTGGTGTGCAGTCCTTGCGGTAGGTTGGCCGGATGTGAACGAAGTTCAACGGTGGGCCGGGTCCGGAGGTGCTGCTGTCGCTCTTGCCGAGTGAGTGGTCTTGGATTATACCCAAAACCAGAAGAGATGCTTACTGGACCTTGGATTCAAGTTCGCGCCGGCGCGCCTGCAGCGTGCGGTAGCGTTCCAGCGCCTGCGGATCCGAGCCGGCCGCGGCGATGGCCTGGGTCTCCTGCACCTTGAGCCGTTCCACCAGCATGCGGTTCAGGATGGCGCGCAGTTCGCGCACCGATTCGGCCGGTTCCACGGGCTCAATCTGCGGCTCTTCCATGAGTCGCAGGGCCAGCGATTCCGACGCGTGCCCTTGCAGTCCTTCGCGCAGCGCCACCCAGGATTGGGGCCCGTGCTCGTGCAACTGGCTCTCCAGCCACAGAAACAGCGGCCCGTGTGGCGCTGGCAGTTCGCACAGCACCGTGTGGTCTTCATTCGACAGCGCGTCCCAGGCGGTGCGAAAGGTCAGCAGCAGACGGGCCGCGTGGTCGGCGCGCCCGGTGAGCGCGGTGCGTCCCAGGCGCGGCTGGGGCTGGGCACCGCCGTAAGCTTTTTTCTCGTAACGCGCCGCCGTGCCCTGCGGCTTGTTGTCGTACTTGCCTTCGAACTTGCCGTCCTTCTTCTGGCGCGGCGTGTATTCGGCCTTGGCCGGGCGGCCCAGCCAGAGGTCGGTCAACTCGCGCCCCGTGAGTTGCACCAGGTCGGCGATTTCGCTGAGCAACTGCAGCTTGAGCGCACCGTCGGGCAAGGCCATCCACAGCGGGCGCGCGTTGCTGGCGAAATGGGCCCGGCCTTCGGCGCTGTGCAGGTCACAGTCTTCGCGCGCGGCCTCAATGAGGAATTTGGACAAGGGCACGGACTGGCTGATGCACAGCGAAAAGGCGTCGCGGCCGAACTCGCGGATGAAACTGTCGGGGTCGTGCTCGGGGGGCAGGAACAGGAACTTGACGCTGCGCGTATCCGTGGCAAAGGGCAGGGCGCCGTCCAGCGCCTTGCGCGCGGCGCGCCGTCCGGCGGCGTCGCCGTCGAAGCTGAACACCACGGCGTCGGTGAAGCGAAACAGCTTTTGCACATGCTCGTTGGTGCAGGCCGTGCCCAGTGTGGCGACGGCGTTGGGGAAGCCCAACTGGGCCAGCGCGACCACGTCCATATAGCCTTCGGTCACCAGCACAAAACCGTGTTCGCGCAGGGCGTTGCGCGCCTCGAACAGGCCGTAGAGCTCGCGCCCCTTGCTGAATACCGGCGTTTCGGGGGAGTTGAGGTATTTGGGCTTTTCGTCGCCCAGCACACGACCGCCAAAGCCTATGCATTCGCCCTTGACATTGCGGATCGGGAACATGACGCGGTCGCGGAAGCGGTCGTAGCGCTTTTCGGCGTCGTCCTCGCCCACGATCACCAGGCCACTTTCCACCAGCAGCGGATCGCTGTAGTCCGCAAACACGCTGGCCAGGGCGCGCCAGCCTTCCGGGGCATAGCCCAGGTCGAACTGCTTGGCGACCTCCCCGGACAAGCCGCGCGCCTTGAAGTAATCCACGGCTCGGGGTGAATGCTTGAGGTGCACCTTGTAGGCGGAACATGCTTTTTCCAGCACGTCGGTGAGCGTGTCCTGTTTTTGCCGCTGTTCCTGGGCGCGGGCCCGGTCCTGCGGCGAGGTGTCGTCCTCGGGCACCTGCAGACCGTATTGCTGCGCCAGATCCTGCACCGCCTCGACAAAGTTCATGCCGGCGTGGTCCATGAGAAAGCTGATGGCGTTGCCGTTCTTGCCACAGCCAAAGCAGTGATAGAACTGTTTCGCCGGACTGACCGAGAACGACGGCGACTTCTCGCCGTGGAACGGGCACAGGCCCATGAAGTTGGCGCCGCCCTTCTTCAACTGGACGTAGCGGCCCACGATGTCGACGACGTCGGTGCGGGCCAGTAATTCCTGGATGAAGCTTTGGGGGATGGACATGGGGAGGGTATTGTTGCCGCAACCGGGCACTGGCCAGCAAGTCTAATCAGTTGGCGAAGCGCGCCGCTGCGGCCCGCAAAAATACAGGGTATACGCCAGCACGTAAACTCTGTCCCCCATGAATGCCCTTGTTGACGTCTCTTTCTTCCCCCGCGCGGCCAAGCCGCTGAACAGTTACCGCAAGTACTGGGCAGCGCGTTTTGGCACGGCCAAGTTCCTGCCCATGAGCCGCGCCGAGATGGATGCGCTGGGCTGGGACTCCTGCGACGTGATCCTCGTGACGGGCGACGCCTATGTGGACCACCCCAGCTTCGGCATGGCGGTGATCGGCCGCATGCTGGAGAACCAGGGCTTTCGCGTCGGCATCATCGCCCAGGCCGATTGGCAAAGCGCCGATCCCTTCAAGGTGCTGGGCAAACCGAATCTGTTTTACGGTGTGACCGCGGGCAACATGGATTCCATGATCAACCGCTACACCGCCGACCGCAAGATCCGCAGCGACGATGCCTACACCCCGGGCGACGTGGCCGGCAAGCGGCCGGACCGAGCGGCGCTGGTGTATTCACAGCGCTGCCGCGAAGCCTACAAGGACGTGCCCATCATCCTGGGCGGCATCGAGGGCTCGCTGCGCCGCATTGCGCATTACGACTACTGGTCGGACAAGGTGCGCCGCTCCATCCTGGTCGACGCCAAGGCCGACCTGCTGCTGTACGGCAATGCCGAGCGCGCGCTGGTGGAGATTGCGCACCGCATCGCCGCGCGCGAGCCGGTGCAGGACATCACCGATGTGCGCGGCACGGCCTTCGTGCGCCGCTCCGACGACGAAAGCGGCAAAGGCTGGTTCGAGATCGACTCCAGCAGCGTGGACGAACCGGGTCGCGTGGACGCGCACGTGAATCCCTACCAGACCACCTCCGAGCAGGCGGCCGGGCAGGGCAGCAGTTGCGCCAAGGAAGACGCCGCACCGCAGGCCGATACGCCCGCCGTGAACCCCGCGATCCAGCCCCTGACCTTCTTCGCCAATCCCGCACTCGCCGGCAAATTGAAAGTGCCGCCGCGCGACCGTTCCGTGATCCGCCTGCCGTCCTACGAACAGGTGAAAAGCGACCCCGTGCTGTACGCCCACGCGAACCGCGTGCTGCACCTGGAGACCAACCCCGGCAACGCGCGTGCCCTGGTGCAGGCGCACGGTGAAGGGCCGACGGCGCGCGACGTCTGGCTGACACCGCCGCCGATCCCGCTGACCACGGCCGAGATGGACCTGGTGTTCGACCTGCCGTACGCCCGTGCGCCGCACCCGGCCTACGCGGACGAGAACGGCAGCCATGAGGGCGCGACCAAGATCCCGGCCTGGGAGATGATCCGTTTCTCCATCAACATCATGCGTGGCTGCTTCGGTGGCTGCACTTTCTGCTCCATCACCGAGCACGAAGGCCGCATCATCCAGAGCCGCTCGGAAGACTCCGTGATCCGCGAGGTGGAGGCGATCCGCGATTCGGTGAAGGGCTTCACCGGAACCATCTCGGACCTCGGCGGCCCCACGGCCAACATGTACCGCCTGGGCTGCAAAAGCCCCGAGATCGAGGCGGCGTGCCGCAAGCCGAGCTGTGTCTATCCCGGCGTGTGCCAGAACCTGACCACGGACCACGCGCCGCTGATCCACATGTACCGCCGTGCCCGTGCGCTCAAGGGCGTGAAGAAGATCCTCATCGGATCGGGGCTGCGTTACGACCTGGCCGTGCTCTCGCCCGAGTACGTGAAGGAACTGGTGACGCACCATGTGGGCGGCTACCTGAAGATCGCGCCCGAGCACACCGAGCAGGGGCCGCTGACCAAGATGATGAAGCCCGGCATCGGGACCTACGACAAGTTCAAGACCCTGTTCGACAAGTTCACGTTGGAAGCCGGCAAGAAGCAGTTTTTGATTCCGTATTTCATCGCGGCGCATCCCGGCACCAGCGATGCGGACATGATGCAGCTGGCGGTGTGGCTGAAGAAGAACGGCTTTCGCGCGGACCAGGTGCAGACCTTCTACCCCTCGCCCATGGCCAGCGCCACGGCCATGTACCATAGTGGGCGCAACCCGCTGCGCAAGATCACGCGCGACTCCGAGACCGTGGACGTGGTGCGCGGCGAAAAGCGCCGGCGCCTGCACAAGGCCTTCCTGCGCTACCACGACTCGGCCAACTGGCCGTTGCTGCGCGAAGCGCTCAAGTCCATGGGCCGTGCCGACCTGATCGGCAACGGCAAGCACCACCTGATTCCCACCTTCCAGCCGCTGAACGACGGCGGCTATACCAGCGCGCGGCGCAAGAACTCCACGGTGGCCGAAGTGAAGCGGCCCGCAGCGCCGGTCAAAGGGCGACTGCTGACGCAGCACACCGGCCTGCCGCCGCGCGACAACGGCGCCGGTCCCCGCAAGAAGCCGCGCTGAGTTGGACTAGCGTGCGGCCGGGCCGCGTGCGTCCTGCACCACCCAGACCGCATTCGGGCTTTCGCCAAAAATCTCGGGCGCGTACAGCGCCTCGACGCGCGTGGACGGCAGCTCGAACTGGCCCGCGTTGTTCAGGCGCAGCGTGTACTCCACGCTCCAGTTGCCGCGCGGCACAAAGCGGTAGTAGGCGCGGTAGCCATCGGACGCACGTTCGATGAAGGACGGCCAGGCCCAGCCGCTGCTGCCCTGACCCTGTTGCGCCAACTGGCTTTCGCGCCCCAGGCCGCGGCCCAGGATCGTCGCGCCCGAGGGGATGGGGTCGTTCACCGCCACCCAGGTCAGTTCGGACTGCGCCTGCATCTTGAGCGTGACCCTCGCCACGTCGCCCACCGACCATTGGCCGGGCTGCTTTTGCTCGATGGGTGTGACGGTCTTTTCCACCTGCATGCCGGACTGGCGCGCTTGCAGCAGGCGCACCGCCGCCGTGATGCTCACGTTGGCCCAGGGTGCGCCGCTGCCCTGGTGCTGCAGCAGCAACTCAGAGGTCGCTGCCGTGCTGCTTTGCAACACGATCGGCGGCGGATTTGGCCAGTGCAGCGTCGCGGCCGGCGGCTTGCCACCGGCCAAGGAAACACGGGTTTCTCCGCTCACCGGTCCGGCCTCCACACTGGCGGCAAAGCCCTGCAGCGCCACGCTGCCCCAGGCGTTGCCCACGGTCGTGCTCCAGCGGCCCTGCGCCTGGCGCGCCACCAGACCCCGCACCAGCAGCGGCAGATCCGCCTCCCAGGAGGGGTCGCGCTCAATCCAGGATTGGACCAGCAGCGTGGTGCGCGCCACGGCCACGTCCTGGCTCCACATCCACCACCACCACTGGTCACGCTCGTCGCCGCGCCAGTTCAGCTGTGTGCCCTGCACGTCGTAGCGGCTGCGCAATTGCCCTGCCACCTCGCGCAGCGCGCGGCTGTTGTCCTCGGTGGGCGGCAAAGCCAGCAGGGTGCGCGCCCAATCGGTCAGCGCCAGGGTTGGCAACTGGTTGAGGTCGTCGGGGCGCACAACCAGCGCCTCGCTGCCTTTGAAGCGGCCATGCACGGCCAGCGTGGCCTGCAGGGCCAGGCGGCGCGCGCTGGCGCTGGCGGGCGTGGCGCGGGGTTGCCAGTCCGGCGCAGCGCTTTGGGGCTCGAGTGTGTGCGCCAGCGCAGTGAGCATCTTTTGCCGAGAAGCCTGCGGAATCTCCCAGTGCTGCGCTGCCGACAGGTCGAGCAGGTAGGCCGTGAGGGTTTCGCTGCCGCTCAGGCTGCCCTCGTTGAAATAGCGCGCCAAGCCGTAGCTGTCCAGGTATTTCGGCAATTCGTTCATCAGCCTGGCCCAGCCCGCAGCGTCGCCGGCCACGACCAGCTTGCTGGCCTTTTGCTCCAGGCAGGCGTAGGGGTATTCGGCCATCCAGGCACGTACCTGTTGCAGCGCACCGCGCACCAGGCTGTCGCTCAGGCTCACCTGCACGCCGCCCAGGCCGGGCTGGGCATCAGCGGGTCGGCTCACCGGCAGCCGCACCTCGCCCTTGATCTGCAGCAGCGTGGACTGGCGCACCGTCACCGGCAGCGCCGCCACCACGCGCTGACTCAGTTGCAGGGCGTCGTGCTCCAGGCCGTCTTCACTGACGGCGCTGATGCGCCAGTCCAGGCGCTCCACGCCATCGGGCACGGCGACGGGCCAGGCCAGGTCTTGCGCCTGACCCGGCGCCAGGCTCAGGCTGCGCTGCACGCTCAGGCCGCGTGCCACGGCGTCATTGCTTGGGGCGCAGGTGTTCTGGCGGCTGGCCGGGTCGCACCCTGTGGGCGAGGGTGCGTTCGCGGCGAATTGCAGTGTGGCCTGGGCGCTGAATCGCAGCTTCAAGAGGATGGCGCCGGCATTGCGCAGCGTGACCTGCTGCGCGAGGCGGTCGCCGCTGCGCAGCACCTGCGGCAGGCCGGAAAAGAGCTGCAGCGGCTGGCTGACCTGCAGCGTGGTCTGGCCAAAGCCGAATCGGTCGGCGCCGGACAGCGCCACGGCGACGATGCGCCAGCGCGTCAGGCTGTCGTTGAAGCTGATCGGCACGCTGGCCTGGCCCTGGGCGTCGAGCTGCACGTCGGTGCGCCACAGCGCCAGCGAGCTGAAGTCCTGGCGCACGCTGTCACCCGTCAATTTGTCTGCATTGGAATCACGCGCCCCCGGCGCCGACATCTCGGCCATCATTGGAGCGGGAGCACTGGGCGATGCGGCCAACATCTTTCTGGCGCTGCCCAAGGCCGCGGGTGCTTCCAGTCGGTGCGCCTGATCGTCCGGGGGCCAGTACGCGGGCCGGGGCCCGAAGCGCAGCAAGCGGCGAATCAGCGGGTCCAGCGCACCGCCGCGGACACCGATGGCGCGCTCACGCAGCAGGGCCGTCAACAAGTCCCAGCTGGGGTTGTCCTTGAGCGAAAGCAGGGCTTCGTCCACAGCGATCAGCGTGACGCGGGCGTGCGCTGCCGGTGCGCCGCCCTGACGCTGGCGCACGCTCACCTGCATCCGGGTCTTGCCGCCCGGTCGCAAGGCTGTTGCGTCGCTGTGCAACGTCACGTCCAGGGCAAAGCGATCGGGCGCTATCTTCAGGCTCAGCTGATGCTCGGCTGTCAATGCCGACTCGGCTCCGGCACCGGCAGGCAGATCGGTCAGACCCCGCACAAAGCGCGCCTGGACCTGCACGTTGGGCGCGAAGCTGGCGTTCAGTGGGAGATCGATCAGGCTGCGTTGCTGCGTGATGCGGTGCGTGCTGGCCTGCAGCACGCCCTCGCGCTCCACCGTGAGCAGCAGCGTGGCGGGCCAGAACGGCGAGCGCACCGTGAGGTGGGCACTGGCGCCTGCGCGCAGCGGCTGGATCTGGTCTGCTGCCAGGGCCAGCACTTCAGCACTGGGCGCCCAGCGCAGCTGGTAGTCGGCCAGGACCGTGCTGCTTTTGACGGCATGGCCCAGGCTGTCCTGCGTCGTGACAGCCAAGAGCCAGCCGCTGTCGATCTTTTCAGGCAAATCTTTCCATTCGCATTCAAGCTGCCCACGCTCGTCACTCACGCCCTGGCACACGCTTTGCGGTTGCCCCAACAGTTCAAGGCGGGAGGCGCCGTTGCGCCAGGCATAGTGCACGCCCTGGGCCGTGATGGACAGGGCCTGCTTGGCGCGCGGTCGGTTCTGCTCGTCCAGCACGATCGCGTGCACCTGCACCGAGTGCCGGGTGCTGTCCGGCTGGGACAGCACCGTGGCTCTTACGCCGAGCCGGGTGTCGGACGGCCACAGCGCGAAGCTGCTGGCGACGGTCTGCACCTCGCCATTCGGGTCGGAAAATTTCATCTCGGCCTGCAAGCTCACGGGGCGGTCCAGCGCGGGAGGATGCACGACCAGGAGGCGCTGACCCTGGGCATCGAGTTGGGTTGTCTGTGGCGCAAAGGCCGGCGCCTTCCACTCGGGCAGGGTCGCGTCGGCAAAGCTGTAGCCCGCCAACGGACTCGGCGCGCCGGCGACGTAGCGGCCATGCAGCGCCACTTGCTCGCCTGCTGCAGCGCCACCCGCCAGGTAGCTCAAACGCAGCGTGAGCGGCAGGCTCTGCTGTCCCTTTTGCCATTGCGCCTGCCCCGTCAGGCTGGCGTCGAAAACCGGCATGCGGAATTCTTCGACCTGAAAATTCGTCTGATGGCTGCGCCCGTCGGTGGCGCTGACGGTGGCGGAATAACGGCCCAGCTTGCTGGCTGCGGGAATGGCCCATTCGCTGTTGGCACTGCCCTCGTCGCTCCACTGCAGCGGCAAGCTGGCCACCAGGGATCCGTCCTGAAAACGGATCTCCACCTTGCCTGCGCTCGCGGGGGGGAGGGCAAAACCCTCGGGCGTGAGCAAGCGCTGCAGGTGCTGCATGTGCACGCTTTCGCCGGCCTTGAACAGCGTGCGGTCCAGCACGGTGTGGCCCAGGCTGGGGGCGGCGTTGTTGTAGCCAAAGCGGTAGCTGGTGTTGATGTCGGCGAGCAGCGCCAGGTCGGCGCCCTTGCGCGCCACGACCGCCAGCCCGCTGTGGCTGTTGCCCGCAGCGTCGGGGCAGTTTTCCGACTCGGCCGGGCGTGTCACATCGGCACTGACGCGCAGCAAGCCCTGGGCGTCGGTGCGGCCTTGGGCCAGCAGCTTGCCGCGACAAGTCAACCAGTCGACCTCCACGTCGGACACAGGCAATCCGGTGTCGATGGCTGTGACCCAGAGCAGGGACTGCCCCAGGGTCGAAAGCCGCACGCTCAGGTTCAGATTGCTCACCTGCACCAGGCTGGCCCGCGGCTCGAGCCCTGGAACCGGTGGCGACGCGCGCGCGGCAATGGCGGCTGCAAGCTGCGTCGAAAAGCGCGGGCTGTGCGCATCCAGCAAATACAGGCCAGGCTGGGTCAACGTCACCGGCACGAAATTCAGCGCCTCGACGCCGGTGTTCGTCACCGACAGGGTTTGCAGCGAGGCCCAGCTGCGCTGCTGCTGCGCCATCACGGGGTGGGGACCGGTGGGCCCTGCGCCGCGCTGCGGCCAAGAGGGCGCGCTGTGCCACAACGCCAGCGCCTCGGCCGAAGCCTTGGCACGGCGCTGCAAGGCGTCGCCGGTGACCGCCGGGTCGCGCATTTCGCCGCCGATGCGCATCACCTGCACCGCCACTGTGGGCTCCAGTCGGCGCACTGCCAGTGGCCAACGCGCAACTTGCGCAGCGGAAAAGGGCAGCAGGCCCGCGCCTTCGGCAAAGCCCAGGTAGGGCGGCAGCGTGGCGATCGCCACCGTCTTGGGAAACTCGGACGCGTTGCTCAGGGGACGGCCGTCGACGTCGTGCAGCGCCGCGGGAAGTGATAGCGTCAATGTGCTGCCCTCAGGCAAGAGCTCGCCGGGCTTGGCGGGTTCGCTCAGCAAGGCGCGGGCCGTGTCCGTGCCCTCGCTTGCATCAAGCTTGAGTGTGATTGCGTTGCCGCGGGCATCGTGCAAGCGGGCAGCACGCAGCAATTCGACCTTGACGCGCTCGCTGAACTCCAGGCGCAGGCCTTGGCGCGGGTCACAGCCTGGCGTGCCGTCGATTTGCGCGCACACCACTTTGGCCGAGAACAGCGGCCTCACCTGGAAGGGGCCCAGCAACTGGTCTGCGCTGCTGGCCACACCTGCGGGCGTGGCGACAGCCTGGCCCCACACCAGCTGAACACTGGCGCTGGCCGGCAGTGGCTGGGCGCAACGCAGCGCCACGGTGCGCTCAGGGTCAAAGCGATCCTCGCCGCGCACGCTTTTCCAAAATGTCTGGGTCTCGGCTAGGCCGAGCAGCGCCACTGACAGGCGGGTTTTTTCGTTCACCCGGCAGCCCAGCGCCCCGGGGAGCGTGTCGCGCGCCAGTGGTGCATCGGCGGCCATCAGGAAGACTTGGCTCTCGGTCAGTCTGCTGCCTTGGTAGGGGTGTTGCCAGACGGCTTTGGGGCCACCCGTGCTGAAGGTCCAGGGCCCGCTGGCTGCGATCACGCTGCCGGACAGGCCGGGCGACAGGCGCGCCGTGCAGCGTGTGCCCACGGGCAGGGTGGTCTTGAACTCGGCCACCCAGCGCCGGGCGTCGAGCCAGCGGCGAGAAACTGGCGCGTCAGGAAAGCAATCGAGCTGCACGGGGGCGGGTGCGTCAGCCTGGCCCAGTGCCACCATGTCCTGGCTGAAGCGCACCGCAACCTGCTGCACGCTGCGCACCTCGCCTTGCGGGCTGAAGCTGTCGATGGTCACCGCGCCCGACTGTGCGTGGACCGCGCCGGCCCAGAGGACCAGCGCCAGCGCAAACCCTCGGACCGCCGACAGTCTGAGCAATGGATGACTTGTGCGCATGGTGACCCCCCGTTTTGGATGTTGAGCCTTGCCTGCCCGGCCTGCTGTGGCAACGACTTTACCCCGATTGGGCATGATGCCCCTGACATGAATCACGCCGCCACCGGGCTGTCCCAGCGACGCGAGTTCGTGCTCCGGCAAATGTTTCTTGCGCGTGAGCCAGTGCAGGGCACTATGCAGGTTAGAATCCGTCCTCGTCGGGGCGTAGCGCAGCCTGGTAGCGCATCTGGTTTGGGACCAGAGGGTCGAAGGTTCGAATCCTTTCGCCCCGACCATCATTTTCGAATGGAAGAACGGGTTTCAAGAATTTCTTGAAACCCTTTTTTTTTGTTTATTTTTTGCCGGGCTTTTCGGTTTGCTTGGATGCACAGCATCAGAATGTCTGAGCGCATCGAAGCCCGCGCCGGCTAGACTTCCCTGATGGACCTCTCCCTGTTGAACGCGGCGCAAGCCTTGCGGCTGGCGCACCCCTGGTTGGCTGATGTCGTGCGCGACCTCAGCGGGCTGGGCAGCACCTTCGTTCTGACCTTCTGCACCGTCGCCACCGTGGGCTACCTCGCACTCATCGGGCAGCGCGCGCAAGCCA
Source organism: uncultured beta proteobacterium (assembly GCA_903830985.1). Taxonomy (GTDB): domain Bacteria; phylum Pseudomonadota; class Gammaproteobacteria; order Burkholderiales; family Burkholderiaceae_C; genus CAIKVZ01. Next base: position 11,954 of record CAIKVZ010000157.1, on the reverse strand, counting down.
TGCTGCTGGCGGCTTGGACGCTCGGTGGGGCTTTGCTGGTCAGTGCCTTCAAGACCTACTTCTTCCGGGCGCGGCCAGACCTGCAGTTTGCCGAACTTGCTGTCTCAGGGCTGAGTTTCCCCAGCGGTCACGCCAGCATGTCGGTCATCGTTTTTTTGCCCATCGGGTTGCTCATCGCCGGTACGTGCCATCGTTTGGCAGAACGTCGCTACATTCTGGCAACGGCCGTGCTGCTGAGCGTGCTGGTAGGGCTAAGCCGCGTGGCCTTGGGCGTTCACTGGGCGACCGATGTCCTCGGTGGTTGGGTCTTCGGCCTGGCCTGGGCGATGCTCTGGCTACAGCTTGCGCGCAGGATGGGTGGCGGGCATGGGAGCGCAAGGTTATGAACAAGCTTGTAGCGCAACCGCTGATGCTGTTGGTCGCTTGCGCAACGCTTTTGTATGCCACGCCACCGGCCGCAGCGCAGACCCTGCGCGATCAGGAAATTGCCCAGTGCCGGCCCGGCGAGATGACGACCTGGGGCGACGGGCGTGACCGTCCCGCCGTCAATGTGCCGCTGCTGTTTGTCTACCGCCATGTTTCAGCGCCGCCGTGGTTCACCGAGGCGCAGGTGCTGGCTGCGGTGCGAAGGGCCGCCGTGGCCTGGACGCCCTGCGGCATCGCCAGCACGGTGAAGGCGCGCGCTGCGGGTGGCGGCGTGCATCAGGGGGCCATTGCAGTGCAGTGGAGCGAGGCCGGGAGCCGCGGCCATTTCGGTCTGGCCAATCTGGGGGCGCGCACGCTGTCGCTCGGTCCGGCGGCATTCCAGCTTCTCAGGACGCGTAATCCGAATTACGACGCCAGCAGCACGCTGCAGATGGTGATCTCGCACGAGATGGGCCATTTCTACGGACTCATGGCGCACTCACGGCACTGCATCGATGTGACCTCGTACTACGACAACGGTCAGGGCGAAAAATGCCTTACCCGCGACGCGGCGCAGATGAAAAGTTACGTTGAATACCGCTCCGATTTGCCTACTGCTTGTGACCTGCAGCGTTGCCGCGCGGCCAATGGCGTGAAGGATGTTCCACCGTCTCGGTAAGACAGTCCGCCTCAGTCAAGGGCCGCTCGATCGAATGGCGTCATGGACCAAGGAAAACCTGATTTGATCTAATCTGGTTCCTATTGGAAAAGGAAGTGCCAATTCTCGACGTGCTTATGCACTTTCTTTTTGTCGATCTCGCCAGTCGGGCGATTCTTGAAATCCCTATTGCCGTGAATCGAATGGACGATCCGACGGGAGTGAATAATCGGATTGGCGAATACGCTAAATTCGCCATGCTAAACTGACTTTCGTCACTGCACTGTGTTAATGACGAAATATATCGATTCTTAAAATAAATAGGTAACTATGAAAACTTCCTTGATTGTGCTGGCTTCAGCAATTGCGGTTTCTTTGATCACCGGTTGCGCAACCAATGCACCTCAGTCGGGTAAGACCGTGGCACCTGCAGCGACCACCGCGACCAAGAATTTAAGTGATGAGAATGGCACCAAAGTGTCTGGCATCAACGGTAAAGAAGGAGAAATTGTTGGCAAGCCGGCGAAGAACAGTAAATTCACGTCATTGCAAATGGGGATGGGAATGAAGCAGGTCACCGACATCGTCGGGACGCCGAATGATCAGGGCGCTTACATCACGGGCAAAGCGTTTATTCCCTTTTATTTTGGTGACGACAAACATCGATTCGAAATGGCTTACAAGGGCCAGGGGCGGTTGATCTTCGCGGGACAGGCATTTGGAACCGGCGCGTATTTGATCAAGATCGTTCATGATTCAAATGACACTGGTTATCGGAATTAAAAATTTCTTGAACTGCTGCGGATCGACGCTGCACGGCGGCGACGATTCGCATGAATTGGTTACCCGAATCATTTTGCCGAAATGCTTTTTTTGAATGGACTCCACGACTGAAAATGGCCAACGCCGTACCGGCGCGGCGATGGCGGTAACGCGGCAGCAGCTTTGACTACCAGTTCAGTTGTGTGCCAGCAACCATCCATACGCCAACCTGTGCCATCCGGCGAAACGACCTGTGTCCTGCAGCGCTGCCGCGCGGCCAATGGCGTGAAGGATGTTCCCACGGCCCGATAGTCCTGGTCAGGCCGGGCTCACCAGCGCGGCCAGGTAAACCGCACAAAATTCCTGCGGCATGCGCCGCACCTTGCCGCTGCTCAGTTCGATGCACACCAGGTCCCAGCGCCCCCGCAGCACCGTGGTCTGGTCACGGTCGCGGATCAACTGGAAGCGACGCTCCATGCTCAGCTTGCCGTCGCTCGCGATCAGCCATGTGGCCAGCGTCAGATCCTCGGCGCAGCCGGTGGGCAAGAGGTAATCGTATTCGCCGCGGCGAATCGCCATGGCGCGGTCCAGCCGCTGGTAGTCCGCCAGGCTCAGACCCAGTGCCTCGGAATGCGCCCAAGCGACCCTGGCGCACCACTGCACGTAGACCGCGTTGTTGGTGTGATTCAACCCGTCGATATCGGCAGCAAGTGGCGTGACGGGCAGGGTGAATGGATGCGGATGGTCCCAGGTCATGGCTGCCTTTGATGCACAAATCCGACCATCTTAGCCCGGCCTGCCGCTGCATCGGTTTTCCCGGATGGCATGGGTTTTTACTGATCTTGCTGGCTTCGCCCTGACACTAAACTGCCTTCAGTGCAACGCGAACCGGGTCCGGGTTTGGACCTGCGAGTTCCCCCCAAAGAAGGAAACCGATGAACGACCAGCGTGACCCGATGTCACAAACAGGCCAGAGCGATGTGCGCCACCACCTCCATCCCTATACGCAGTTGCGCCAACTGGAGCAGGAGGGTCCACTGGTCATCGTGCGCGGCGAGGGCGTCAGGGTGTTCGACGAAAACGGCAAGGCCTACATCGAAGGCATGGCGGGGCTCTGGTGCGCGTCATTGGGCTTCTCGGAAGGACGTCTGACGCAGGCTGCGGCGCGGCAGATGGCCACGCTGCCTTACTACCATTCGTTCTCCGGCAAGGTGCCGGGTCCCGTGCCGGCGCTGGCCGAGGCGCTGATCCGCTGGGCGCCTGTGCCCATGGGCCGGGTGCTGTTTGCCAACTCGGGTTCCGAGTCCAACGACACGGCCTTCAAGCTGGTGCGCTACTACAACAACGCCCGTGGCCGACCGCTCAAGAAGAAAATCATCGCGCGCAACAAGGGCTATCACGGCGTCACCTTGGCCACGGCTTCGCTCTCTGGTCTGCCAACGATGCACCAGCATTTCGATCTGCCGCTGCCTGACGTGATTCGCGTCGGCTGTCCGCATCTGTACCAGTTTGGGCTTCCTGGCGAGACCGAGGCGCAGTTTGTCGATCGCTTGGCGCAGGAACTGGAAGCCACCATCCTGAAGGAAGGCCCCGAGACGGTCGCCGCCTTCATCGCCGAGCCGGTGCAGGGCGCCGGTGGCGTGATCGTTCCGCCGCCGGGTTACTTCGCAGCGGTGCAGGCGATCCTGAAGAAGTACGACATCCTGTTTCTGGTTGACGAGGTGATCACCGGCTTTGGCCGACTCGGTCAGGCCTTCGGCACCCAAGTCTTTGACCTGAAGCCCGACATGATCACCGTGGCCAAGATGCTGACCTCGGCCTATGTGCCGATGTCGGCGCTGTACCTGAGCGACGAGATCTACCAGACCATTGCCGATGCCAGCGCCGCCATCGGCGTGTTCGGCCACGGCTACACCTACAGCGGCCATCCCCTGGCCTGCGCGATTGCGCTCGAGACGCTGCGCATCTACGAGACCGACGACGTGATCGGCCATGTGCAGCAAGTGGCGCCACGTCTGCAGCAGGGGTTGCGTCAGTTCGCCGGCCACCCGCTGGTGGGCGAGGTGCGCGGCCTGGGTCTGATCGCCGCCATCGAACTGGCCGCCGACCCGGCGCAGCGCCAGCCGTTCGATCCCAAGCGGGGCGTGGGCGCCTATTTCGTGACCCGCGCCCAGGCCCATGGCCTGATCCTGCGCGTTTTGGCGGGTGATGTGATCGCCTTCTCTCCGCCGCTGATCATCACCGAGACGGAAATCGACGCGCTGCTGGCCTGCACCGCGCTGGCGCTGGCCGATACCCTGGCGTGGGTTGATACATGGCGTTGATAGAGTTCGAGCATGTCTTCAAGCGCTATCCCGGCAGCCAGACGGCCGCTGTGGAGGACTTGAACCTGCACATTGAAGCAGGCGAATTCCTCACGCTGCTGGGCCCTTCGGGTTCGGGCAAGACCACGACGCTGATGCTGCTCGCCGGTTTTGAGGCGCTCAATTCGGGCAGCATCCGGCTCAATGGATGCGCCATCGAATCGCTGCCGCCGCACCAGCGCAACATCGGCGTGGTGTTCCAGAACTACTCGCTTTTTCCGCACATGACGGTGGCGCAGAACGTGGCCTTTCCCCTGTCGGTGCGCAAGGTTCCGGCCGCAGCTATCGCCACCAAGGTGGCGGCGGCGCTGGAAAAGGTGCATCTGCAGAGCTTTGCCGAGCGTCGGCCGAACCAGCTCTCAGGCGGCCAGCAGCAGCGCGTTGCGCTGGCGCGCGCCCTCGTTTTCGAGCCGCGTCTGGTGTTGATGGACGAGCCGCTGTCGGCGCTGGACAAGAAGCTGCGCGAGGAGATGCAACTCGAGATCCGGCGACTGCACCGCGAACTGGGCGTCACCATGGTCTTCGTCACGCACGACCAGTCGGAGGCCATGACCCTGTCGGACCGGGTGGCCGTGTTCAACCACGGACGCATCGAGCAACTGGCGTCGCCGCAGATGCTGTACGACGCACCTGCGAATCCCTTCGTCGCCAACTTCCTTGGCGACAACAACATCATCAAGGGCCGCTATGCGAGCGCCATTTCACAGGGGCTGGACGGCGCGCGCGCTGCGATCCGCGTGGCCGGCGGCAAGGGCCTGCAGGGTCGCAGTTGCAATGGGAAGTCTGCAGCCCTTGACGCAGACGCCACGCTGTGCGTGCGGCCCGAGTTTTTGCAGGTGGCGGCCCATGCCGACGGGCTCGACACGCCCAACTGTCTGGACGCGCGCCTGCTCGACATCATCCACCAGGGCGACCATTGGCGACTGGTCGTGAGCGTGGGCACCACGGAGGGCGGCGCGCCCGAGGCCGCGCCGCAATGGTTCGCAAAAATCAGCCCGAGGGCATTGCCGCCGGGCTTGGTCGTGGGGCAGGGGCTGTGCCTCGGGTTTCGGCCCGAAGATGCATGGGTTTTTTGAGCTTGGATAAATCAACAAGGAGAGCGTATGAAGAAGCATGTTGCGATGTTGGCGGGCGTGGTTGCACTGGTCGGTCTGGCCCAACAGGTTCAGGCGCAGTCGCGCGACCTGAACGTGGTTTCCTGGGGCGGCGCCTACCAGGACGGGCAGAAGGAGGTGTTCTTCAAACCCTTCAATGCCCTGGGAACCAAGTTGACCGACGAAGCCTGGGACGGCGGCCTGGGCGTGCTGCGCACCAAGATCAAGGGCGGCAACAGCACCTGGGACGTGGTGCAGGTCGAGGCCGACGAACTCGAGGTGGGTTGCGACGAAGGCCTGTACGAGAAGCTCGACGTCAACAAGATCGGTGGGGCGGCGCACTACCTGCCGGGAACGGTGCACGCCTGCGGTGTTGGCGCCATCATCTACAACCTGGTGCTGGCCTACGACGGCGACAAGCTCAAGACCGCGCCCAGCGGTTGGGGCGACTTCTTCGACACCAAGAAGATCCCCGGCAAGCGTTCCATTCGCAATGGCGCGAAGTGGAACCTCGAGGTGGCGCTGATCGCCGACGGTGTCCCGTCCAAGGACGTTTACAAGGTGCTGCGCACGGCCGACGGCATTGAGCGCGCCTTCAAGAAGCTCGACACCATCAAGGGTGATCTGGTGTTCTGGAAGAGCGGCGCGCAACCTCCGCAAATGCTCGCCGCCGGCGACGTGGTGATGACCACGGCCTACAACGGCCGCATCACCGCCGCCAACGAGAAGGACAAGAAAAACTTCAAGATGGTCTGGAAGGACACGCCCTACACCATGGACAGCTGGGTCATCATGAAGGGAACGCCGCAAAAGGCCAATGCCGAGAAGCTGCTCGAATTCATGGGGCGACCGGAGAATCAGGCCAAGCTGCCCAAGTACGTGCGCTACGGCGTGACCGCTGCGGGCGCCGCGCCGCTGATCGACAAGTCCCTGGTGGCCGATCTGCCGACGAACCCGGCAATCCTGAAGCAGGCCTTTGCCGAGGACGTGAAGTTCTGGATCGACAATGGCGACAAGCTGGCCGAGCGCTGGACCAAGTGGGCCGGGACAAAGTAAGGGACTTCATGCAACTTTGGCCGTCATTGCGAGCCGCGTGCCTTCAGCCACGAGGCCTTTGGGCCGTGGATGGGCGTGGCAATCCGTGCCGGAATGCATGGACTGCCGCGGCCTTCGGCCTCGCAGTGACGAGGTTTTTCAATGACGGACAAGTGATTCAGCCATGTTGACGCTACGCCGCGGCGCCTTGCTGTTGCCCCTGACCGGGTTTTTGCTGGTGTTCTTCGTCGCGCCGCTGCTGTGGCTGTTGTCACTGGCGGTGCGCGAGGCGGAAGTACCGCGCGCGCTGCCGCGCACCCTGTCGGCCCTGCAATCGTGGAAACCTGATCAGCCATTGCCGCCCACGCTGTTCCCCGGTTTCGCGCAGGATCTGAGCGAGGCCAGGGCAGCGAGCACGCTGGCCGACGCGGCCCGGCGCCTGAACTACGAGGTGGGCGGGGTGCGCAGCACCTTGATGCGCGCCGCGCGCGAAGTGACTTCCGCGCCGCCCGACACGGTGTTCGGCGCGGACTTCTTTGCTGCCATCGACCCCCAACTGACGAGCACCGATTTCTTTGCCGCCGTGCAGCGTGCGCGCGGTCCGGCCTCGGCCTACTACCTGCTGGCGGCGCTCGATCTGACGCGTAGCGCCAAAGGCGAAATCGAGCGCGCTACGGAATCCAACCGCATCTACCTCGACGTGTTGCTGCGCACCCTGCAGATCAGCGCCAGCGTGACCCTGCTGTGCCTGTTGCTGGGTTTCCCGGTGGCGCTGTTGCTGACCCAGGTGAGCGAGAAGGTCTCGGATTGGCTGATGGTGCTGGTGCTGCTGCCGTTCTGGACTTCGCTGCTGGTGCGCACCGCGGCCTGGGTCGTGGTGCTGCAGCGCGAGGGCATGGTGAACACCTTGCTGCTGCGCCTGGGTGTGATCGCCGAGCCGCTGACGCTGATCTATAACCGTACCGGCGTGCTCATCGCCATGACGCATGTGCTGCTGCCCTTCATGATCCTGCCGCTGTACAGCGTGCTCAAAGGCATACCGCCGCACTACATGCGCGCCGCCGCGAGCCTGGGTGCGCCGCCGGTGACGGCCTTCTTTCGGGTCTACCTGCCCATGGCAGCCCCGGCCATCGTCGCCGGCTCGCTGATGGTGTTCATCCTCGCCATGGGCTACTACATCACGCCGGCGCTGGTCGGTGGCGGCTCGGACCAGATGTTGTCCTACTTCGTCGCCACCTACACCACCGACACCGGCAATTGGGGTCTCGCCTCGGCCCTGGGACTCATGATGCTGCTCACGACCTTTGTGCTGTACGGTGTGGCGCACAAGCTATCGGGCGGGCGCGCGCTGGCCATGGGATGAAGCCATGACGCGTTTGAAGAATCCCTGGCGAACGCTGTACTGGCTTTTTTGTGCCGGCGTTTTTGTCTTTCTGCTGGCCCCCATCGCGGCGATCATTCCGCTGTCTTTCTCCAGCGGCTCCTTCCTCACCTATCCGCTGCCCGGGCTGTCGCTGCGCTGGTATGCCGAGGTGCTGGACGGTGGCAAATGGCTCAAGGCCCTGGGTATTTCGCTGTACATCGGCGTCATTGCCAGCGCCATCTCTGTGGTTCTTGGAACGCTGGCTTCGCTGGGCCTGATGCGCCGGCGTGCCTGGTGGAGCGAGGCGCTCAAGCTGATGCTGCTGTCGCCCATGATCGTTCCCGTGATCCTGATCGCCGTGGCCTCGTACTTCTTTCTGGCGCCGATGTCGCTGACCAGCAGTTACACCGGCATGGTGATCGCGCACACGGTCATCGCTGTGCCCTTTGTGGTGGTGCCGGTGCTCACGGCGCTGGAGCTGATGGACCCGAACCAGGCGCGCGCGGCCGCTGCCTGTGGCGCCACGGCGCGCGTCACCTTCCTGCGCGTCACGCTGCCGGCCATCATGCCGGCGATGGCGTCTGGCGCGCTGTTTGCCTTTGCCGCGTCCTTTGACGATGTGGTCATCGCCTTACTGATTGCCGGACCGGATCAGCGCACCCTGCCGCGCGAGATGTTCTCGGCGCTGCGCGACAGCATGACACCCGCCTTGACGGCGGTTGCCAGCATCATGATCGTTTTTTCCACCGCGCTGTTCGTGCTCATGCAGATGTTGCAGCGCCGCGCCCGCCGGGCTGGCAAGCCGCTGCGCTGAGCGCGATTACTGCGTGCCGAAGATGCGGTCACCCGCGTCGCCCAGCCCCGGCAGGATGTAGCCATGGTCATTGAGCTGGCGGTCGATGGCGGCGGTGTAGATGTCCACGTCCGGGTGCGCGGCCTGCATGGCGGCAATGCCCTCAGGGCAGCTCACCAAGCAGGCCAGCTTGATGGACTTGGGATTCAGGGCTTTCACGCGCTCGATGGCGGCGATGGCCGAGTTGCCGGTGGCCAACATGGGATCGACCACGATCACGTCGCGCTCGTCCATTTCCTTGGGCATCTTGAAGTAGTACTCCACCGGTTTCAGGGTCTTGGGGTCGCGGTACAGGCCGATGTGGCCCACGCGCGCGCCGGGGATCACGCTCAGCATGCCTTCCAGAATGCCGTTGCCGGCACGCAGGATCGACACCAGCACCAGCTTCTTGCCGTCGATGACATGGCCCGTCATGGTCTCCATGGGGGTTTCGATTTCCACTTCCTGCAGCGCCACGTCGCGCGTGATCTCGTAGGCCATCAGCATGCTCAGTTCGTTGAGCAGATGGCGAAAGGTGCTGGTGGAGGCGTCCTTCTTGCGCATCAGGGTCAGCTTGTGCTGCACCAGCGGGTGACTTAAAACGTGGACTTGGCTCATGGTGAAGGGGCTCCTGGGCAACTGGGGACAGAGTGCAAAAAGTACAATCGCCCCATAGCGTAACCAACAAGCAGGGGTTTATCCGTGGCCGGTCATTCCAAATGGGCAAATATTCAACACCGCAAGGGTCGACAGGACGAGAAGCGGGGCAAGGTCTGGACCCGCATCATTCGTGAAATCACGGTGGCGGCCCGCGCCGGTGGCGGCGATCTGGGCACCAATCCGCGCCTGCGCCTGGCGGTGGATCGGGCCAAGGCGGCCAACATGCCGGCAGATCGCGTCAAGTACAACATCGACAAGGCCACGGGCAATCAGGAAGGCGTGACCTACGAGGAAATCCGCTATGAAGGTTACGGGATCGGAGGTGCGGCCATCATCATCGACACCATGACCGACAACAAGGTGCGCACCGTGGCCGAGGTGCGCCACGCGTTCAGCAGGAACGGCGGCAACATGGGCACAGAAGGCTCGGTGGCGTTCCAGTTCAAACATTGCGGTCAACTCATCTTTGCCCCCGGCGCCGATGAGGACAAGGTGATGGAAGTGGCCCTGGAGGCCGGTGCCGACGACGTCATCAGCGACGAGGAGGGCGCCATCGAGGTGCTGACCACGCCCATGGCGTTCGAGGCCGTGAAGAACGCGCTGGAAGCCGCAGGCCTGAAAGCCGACGTGGCCGAAGTCACCATGCGTCCCGAGAACCCGATCGAACTCAGTGGCGAGGATGCGGTGCGCATGCAAAAGTTGCTGGACGTGCTGGAAGAACTCGACGATACGCAGAACGTCTTTCACAACGCCGAAATCGACGCGGAAGCGCTATGAAAGTACTGGTCATAGGCGGCGGCGGCCGCGAACATGCGCTGGCCTGGAAACTGGCTCAGTCCGACAAGGTACAGACCGTTTACGTTGCGCCCGGCAACGGCGGCACGGCGCTGGACAAGCGCCTGCACAACATTCCCATCACCGACATCCACGAGCTGCGCGCCTGGGCCCTGGCGAACCAGATTGCCCTGACCGTGGTGGGACCCGAGCAGCCGCTGGCGGCCGGGGTGGTGGACGAGTTTCGCGCGCACGGACTGCGCGTCTTCGGTCCGACCCAGGCGGCCGCGCAACTGGAGAGCTCCAAGGCCTTTTCCAAGGCCTTCATGCAGCGCCATGCAATCCCGACGGCGCTGTTTCAGACCTTCACCGACGCGGCCGCAGCCCATGCCTACGTGGAAGCGCAGGGTGCGCCCATCGTGGTCAAGGCCGATGGTCTGGCCGCAGGCAAGGGCGTGGTTGTGGCCATGAGCCTGGCCGAAGCCCACGCCGCCATCGACTTCATGCTGCTGGACAACAGCCTGGGTGTGGCGCACAACGCCGGCGGCGCGCGGGTGGTGATCGAGGAGTTTTTGCAGGGCGAGGAGGCCAGCTTCATCGTCATGTGCGACGGCAAGAACGTGCTGGCGCTGGCGACTTCGCAGGACCACAAGCGCCTGCTCGACGGCGACGAAGGTCCCAACACCGGCGGCATGGGGGCCTATTCGCCCGCACCCGTGGTCACACCCGAGGTGCATGCACGCGCCATGCGCGAGATCATCCTGCCGACCATCCGCGGCATGGAGAAGGACGGCATCCCCTTCACCGGCTTCCTCTATGCCGGCCTGATGATCGACCCGCAGGGCCAGGTCAAGACGCTGGAGTTCAACTGCCGCATGGGCGACCCGGAAACCCAGCCCATCATGATGCGCCTCAAGACCGACCTGCTGGACGTGTTGTGGGCTGCGACCGAACCCGTTGGCAAGCTCGACCAGATCGAACTGCAGTGGGACCGGCGCCCCGCGCTGGGCGCGGTGCTGGCGGCGCATGGTTACCCGATGCAGCCGCGCAAGGGCGATCGCATCACCGGTCTGCCGCAAGAGGCCGACGACGCCATGGTGTTCCATGCCGGCTCGGTGCTGGAGGACGGCGTGCTGCGCAGCAGCGGTGGTCGCGTGTTGTGCGTTACCGCCCTGGGCGATTCCGTCAAGGCCGCGCAGGCGCGGGCCTACGAGGTGCTCAAGGACGTCCACTTTGACGGCATGCAATGCCGGCGCGACATCGGTTTTCGCGCAGTGCGCGCCTGAGGGCCTGCCACGCCTATGGCGCAGTGCGATTACCCCGAGCCCTTTCCCCGGCAGTTTCGCGGCAGCGCGCTGGCGCTGTGGCTGCTGCAGCGCTTCGGCTGGCAGCTTCACTTCGAGGGTCTTCCCGCCCTGCAGGGCATCGTGGTGGTGTACCCGCACACCAGCAACTGGGACTTTGTGGTGATGATCCTGGCCAAGTGGGCCTTTGGGGTTCCCGCCAGTTTCTGGGGCAAGGATCGGCTGTTTCGCATTCCGCTGTTCGGCGCCTGGCTGCGCTGGCTGGGCGGGGTGCCGGTAGACCGGACCTCGCCGCGTGGCACCGTTGGGCAGGCAGTGGACCTGTTTGCCGACAAAAAAAGGCGCGATGAATTTTTCTGGCTGGGCCTGGCGCCCGAAGGCACGCGCCGCGCCATTCCCGGCTGGCGCAGCGGTTTTTACCGTACCGCCGTGCAGACCGATGTGCCTTTGGGGCTGGCGCGCCTCGACTACGCGCGTCGCGAAGTCACGCTGCTCGACTTCATCCGCCTCAGCGGCGACGAGGCGCAGGACATGGCGCGCATCCGCGCGGCTTATGCCGGCGCCCAGGGGAAAATTCCGGCCAATGCCGCCCCGATTCAACTGCTCGCGGCGGATGTGCCGCGCAGTGAAACCATAGTCAAATAAGGACCGACCCATGACCCCCATTCAGCAACAGGTGCGTGCCTACCTCACGGGACTGCAGG